>JBGQHD010000086.1:0-10500 GCA_041497795.1 Planctomycetia bacterium | reverse complement strand
TACAGTTGGACGTTCGACGTTCGACGGTGGACGTTCGGACGCAGTGCTTCGCCGCTGTTCGTGCGACGGCGGACAGGAGTGTCCGCCTTACGGCCGCGCTAGACCTCCCCGGCAAGCTTCGCGGATTCCCGCGCATTGGCTTGAATGTGCGGGGCCGAGTTTATAACTTGGTAGGTGTGGGCGCGCTTTTCTGCATGTTCGAGGATGCGTCCCGTGGGGCAGGTTCTTGTCTCGTGGGAAATACACGTGCTGGATCCGACGTGCCACCCGCCAAGGACGGATCGGCGCCGGTCGAACGCGGCTGCGCCATCCTGGCTGAGCTGGCACGCGTGACGCTGGATGTGGTCGTAGCCAAATAGGAGCGGAGGTCATCATGAAGGCCATTGTGCGTTGGACGCTGGTCGCGGCGGCCCTGGTCGTGCTGCCAAGCAGGGCCTCGGCCGGGGAACCGGCGGAGAAGTTTCTGGAGAAGCTCCGGGAGCGCGAGCTGTTCGACGTCGCCCAGTGGTACCTGGAGAGCCTCAAGACCAACCCCAACGTCGATGCCGAGACGAAGAAGACCATTCCCTTCGAGCAGGCCCGCATCCTCGTCAAGATGTCCGAGACGGACCGGGGCACCTCCGAACGGCTCAAGAAGCTCGCGTCCGCCAAGGCCCTGTTCGACGAGTTCCTCAAGGCCAACCCCACGCACTCCTTCGCCGGTCTGGCCCAGGTGCAGTTGGGCAACCTGATGGTCGAGCGGGGGAGGGCCTGGGTGAGCCAGGCCGAGCGGGAGAAGAAACCGGACGACAAGAAGAAGCTGCTCACCGACGCCGACAAGGAGTTTCTGGCCGCGCGGAAGGTTCTCGCCGCGGCGGTGACCGCGTTCGAAGCCAAGGTGAAGACGTTTCCGCCCATCGCCCCGCCGGGCCCGGTCCGCAAGGCAAAGACCGACGCCCGCCGAGACGTGATCGAAGCCAGCCGGTACCTGGGGCATTGCATTTATCAGCACGCCCAGGTCTTCGACAAAGGCAACAAGTTACGCGCGCAGTATCTGACCGAGGCGGCGGCCACATTCCATAAACTGTACGAGCAGTTCCGCGATTATGGCGCCGGCAAAAACGCCGCCATCTGGGAAGCCCGCTGCTTCCAAGAGATGGACGATCTGCCACGGGCGCTGGGCCTGTACCAGGAATTGCTGGCCATCGAACGGCCCAGCGACGAAATCCGCGACCTGCAGCACAAGGCCCAACGGCTGGCCATGGAGTGCTGGAACGACAAGCGGCAGAAGAGGTACGAGGTGTCGGCCGAGTCCGGCGATCTCTGGCTGCGGGGGGCCCGCGGCGACGAGGAAGATAAGCCCGACGGCATGGCGATCATGTTCCTCACGGCCCAGGCCTACCACCTGTGGCTCGAAGAGGACAAAACGACCGACCCCAAGCAGAAGCCCGACCCCAAAGCCAAGACGGGCAACCTGACGAAGAAGCAGCGCGAGGATCGCGAGAAGCGGATCAAAGCGCTCTTGCAGAGGGTGATCGCCGGCCGCAGCGACTATCGCAAGCCCGCCCAAGAGCTGTACGCCATCTACGGCAAGCTCGATCCCAACGCCCTGCCCACCAACTTCGTCGACGCCTACGACCAGGCCAAGGGCAAGTTCGCGCTCTGGCAGGCCGACATGGAGGGGTACGGCGATGACAAAAAGCCGCCGGCGGAGCGCGACCGGTTGTTGGCCGAGGCCGAGGCCGCCGCGCGGGACGCGATCAAGCTGTTCCGGCTGTCGCTTGCGTTCAAGGAGACCGACAAGTCGATCGGCCCCGACGACATCCACTCGATCCGCTACTACCTGACGTTCCTGTATTACAACCTGGGCCGGTACCACGAGGCCGCGTTGCAGGGCGAGTTCCTGGCCCGTCAGACGGCCCCCAGCTCTCCGAATTTTTCGGCGGGCTACCACGCCGGGTACATCGCCATGGTGGCCTGGAGAAACCTGTACAACGACGCGCCGGCAGTCAACGGCCAGAAGCTGTTCGAGACGGCCAATCTCGTCCGCGTGGCCGAGCTGCTCACGAAAATGGCCAAACCCGAAGACACGCAGTACGCCGACTTTGCGTGGTTGATCCTGGCCGAAATCAAGCTGCGGGAGCAAGATTTCGAGGCCGCAGCCAAGTACCTGGAGAAGATCCCCGCCAAGTCGGAGCGCCGCCCCGACGCCGACCTCAAGCACGGCCAGGCGCTCTGGTCGCAATACATGCGGTTGCGGGACCTGAAGGTGCGCAAGCAGCCGGGCGCCCCCACGGACGAACAGCTTAAGACGATCCATGACCAGGCGGAAAAGGTGCTCAAGCAAGGCATCGAGGCCAAGCGCAAAGCGACGACCGAAGCCTCGGCGGTCACTCCCGCTTTGCTCGTCAGCGAGCTGTCGCTGGCCCAGCTCAACGTCAATCGTGGCACGGCCGAGGGGGCCAAGGCCGCCCTCGACATCCTCTCGAAGAAGGACGGCATCCTGACGCTCTACCAGGCGGGCGATCCGCGGACCAAGGACGTGGCGATCCATGCGCTGAAGGTGCTCCTACGGGCCTACGTGGCCACGCGCGACATCGAGAAGGCCAAGGCGACGCTGGCCGACCTGGACAAGCTGTTCGTGGGCGATGCCGCTGCGGGCCGCCCCGTGTTCTATCGGGCGCTGGGCAACGACGTGTCGGCCCAGTTGAAGACCGCCGCGCCGGCCGAGCAAGAGAAGCTGGAGGACGCGTTCCACGAGTTTACGACGACGCTGACCGCCAAGCCCGAAGCGCTGGACGACAACACGCTGATCTGGGCCAGCGAGTCGAACCTGAGCATCGCCGAGTCGGCCCTCAAGCGCGGCGAAGCGGCGCGGCCCAAGGTGAAAGAGATGTGCGGCGGCGCCGGCACCCTCTACAAGCTGCTGATCGAGCGGCGCACTGCGGCGAAGAAGACGGCCGAGGCCGATAAGACGAAGGCCGAAGCCGACTTGAAGACGTTGCAGGCCGGGGGGGCCGCTGAGGAAGACATCAAGAAGGCCACCGCCGCCGTCGAGAGTTCCACCGAAGCGCTCAAGAAAGCCACCAGCGACGTCAAGCTGCTCACCATCCGGCTAGGCCGCGCCCAGCGGCTGGCCCAGGACTATGACGCCTCGCTCAAGACGCTGATCGACCTGTTGAAAGCGGACAACAATATCCTCGACGCGCAAATCGAAGCCTGCGACCTGCTGCTGGATTGGGGTGCCGACAACAAGGACCCCAAGAACCTCCCCAAGCTCCAGTTGGCGCGGCAGGGCATCAGCGCGGTCGGCGTCAAGAAGCCCATCGTGTGGGGCCTGGCCAGCACCAGGAAAATGCTCATGCAGTTTGTCGTGGCCCCCGCGAAGGAAACCGAAGAAGCGCGGAAGCAACGCCTGGAATTCCGCGAGAAGTTCTTCGAGACCGACCTGAAGCTGGATCGGTCCCTGCTGACGCACGCCGAGAAGGTGACGGGCGCCCAACGGCAAACGTACTTGCAGGGCGGCGTGAATTACATCAAGGCGGTCGTCAGCGCGCTGGGCAAGGAATTGCAAGCCTCCAAAGAATGGTACGACGCCTACGATGCGCTGCTGAAGGAATTCGAGCGCGCGCTGGGCGAAGAGCCGGTCGGCTTGAAAGCCCTGCTCAAGCCCGAAGTGGCACTGAGCAAGTGATTCATCATTCCGCGATGGGGACGGGCGCTTCCCCATCCCCTCCCAAGGAATCGCCGATTAATGGCCGACTAACGACAACTGACTGACAACGGACAACCAACAACTGACCCAACAGCCATGCAAACCCGTACTCCGCGTTTCGCCTTCCGCGTTTCCCTCGTGGCACTCGTCGCCCTGGGCCTGGCCGCCGCCCAAGCAGCCGACACCATCCGGCAGCGTGAGCCGGACGGCAAGATCAAGCCCCGCAGCGGCAAGATCAAGGAGGTGACCAGCAAGCACGTGGTCCTCCAGCTCACGCCGTCGGACCGGACCGAGGAGATCGCCGCCAACGTCATCGACTCGATCTCCTACGACCCCCAGCCGGCCGACATGGGCCTGCTGCCCGGCCAGGTGCGCGGCGGCAATTTCGTCAACGCCAACGAGCTGATCCGCAAGCTCGGCGAGACGGAAATCGCCAACCCCGGCGTCAAGGAAGAGCTGGCCTTCTACAAGATGTACGTCGCCACCAAGGTCGCCATGGGCTCCGGCAGCGTGGTGGAGATGAAGAAGGCCAAAGACGCGCTCGTCGAATACCTCAAGAACAACCTCAACTCCTGGCATTATTACGAGGCCGTGGAGCTGCTGGGCGACGTCTGCCTGGCGGTGGCCGCCGTGGAAGTGGAGACTTCCCGGCCGGGCTGGTACCAGTTGGCGATCGACCAGTCGTACGCCCGCCTCAGCCAGGCGCCGTGGGACGAAACCAGGATTCGCGCGGCGATGTCGCGAGCCAAGGTGCTCCACCTGAACAAGAACGTGGACGGCGCGCTGGCCGCCTACGACGACGCCCTGAAGCTCACGGCCGGCAAAGAGGCCGACGCCCACATCGCCTCGCTGGCGCTGGCCTCGAAGGTCGGCAAGGCCGAGGTGCTGGGCGACAAGTCGCCGGAGGAAGGGATCAAGCTGATCCAAGAGATCATCGGCAAGGCCGACGTGGAAGACAGCCGCGTGCAAGGCATGTCGGCCCTGGCCATCGCCCGCTGCTACGAGAAGGCAGGCAACCCCAAGGAGGCGCTGCTCAACTATCTGAAGGTGGACGTGCTCTACTTCCAGCAGTCGAAGCTCCACGAGGAGGCCCTCTACAACCTCTACCGCTTGTGGGCCGCCCCCCCCTTCAACAACGCCCAACGGGCTGCCGAAGCCGCCAACACCCTGCGCCAGCGCTACCCCGGCAGCCCCTGGGCCGCCAAGCTGGGCGGCGGGTAGTAGGCGGGTAGCTGAACTCGCCAGAGTTCGGGGGCACGTAGGTGAACTCGCCAGAGTTCGGGGGGGGCGGAAGCAACAGTTAAGGAGAAGCATCCACAGATTTCGCAGATTACACAGATGCTCGAGGCCGATACCGCCCCATCAGTGAAATCTGTGCAATCCGTGGATCCTTCAAGAGCAGCCAAGAACTTGCGCAGCACAATCGAGCGGTAAACGGCGGGCCTAATACCGCCGCGCGGGAAGGACCGTGGAACGGTGCTGATTTCACCCCGTCTCGCCGGAATTCTCTTATTCTTCCGCGTTCGGTTTTCCAACAAAGCGTCATCAGTGAGTTGTTCAGTCGGCTTTCAGCCGACTCCCCGTCTGCCACCAACTTCAGTTGGTGGTGGACAGGCGGAAACACAATGTTCTTAGCCGGCTTCAGCCGGGCTTCTCGCTGCGTCTTTAGCCCTTGGCCCGAGCTCACGGTTGAAACCAGGTCGAGAAGCCCGGCTGAAGCCGGCTCACCGATGGAAGGTTGTAAGGCCAGTCCCCCAGCTAAAGCTGGGGGCAGACGGCGAGTCGGCTGGAAGCCGACTGATGCGCCTGATTCGCGGCGGCCAAACGACGAGTTTGTCAGCCCCGCGGTCGGCCCCGCCAAGCACAAGCTTGGCGGAGTCGCTTCACCGGTCCGCCTTCTTGCCGCCTTTGATCTTGGCCACCGCCGTTTCCGCCGCCTTCCGCAGCTCGGCCGACCACTTCGGGCGCGGGGCAAGTGGAACAACGGGCGCCGGTTTGGCGTCGCGGTCCCGCGCTAGGTCTTCCAGCAGCGGCAGGGCTTCTTTGGCCGCCGGCCCGATGCTCCCGAGGACTTTTACGGGCATCCTCCCGAGAGCTACAGAGCTTCCTCAACCTCGCGCTGCCGGCGTGGCCGTCTTCGGTTCGCCTTTCGGCGGCGCCGCTTTCCCTTCGCCGCCCGCCGGGGCCGCCTTCGCTCCGCCCTCGGGCTTCTTCGGCGGCGTGCCTTTGATCTTGGCGATGGCCTCGCGGACGACGTTCCGCAGCTCCGCGTATTCCTGGATTCCTTCGAGCAGCGGCAAAGCTTCCGCGGCGCCGGGGCCGATCTGTCCCAAGGAGTGACCGCAGCGCGCTATGCACGAGATGCTGCCGGAACTCGGTCTCCCAGTACGCCGCCGCCGGGTCCGGTTCGGCGATGTTGGCCAGCGCGCTTTCGCTGACGTTGACCGCGGGCACGCCGCGCCGCCGCCGCTGCTCGCGCCACTTGTTGAGCGTCAGCGTCCGCAGCCAGCCGCGGAAGCTCTTGCCGCGGTCGTATTCAAACTCCGGCAGCTTGCGGACCAGCAGCACGAGCACTTCCTGCGTCAGGTCGGCGGCATCCTCGGCCGACAGCCCGGCCCGCCGGCCCCAATGATAGATCAGCGGCGTGTACAGCTCGACGAACCGCGACCAGGCCTGACGGTCGGCCGGCTGCCGCAAGCGGCGGAGCAAGCTGGTAGAGGTGGATTCCATAAGACGCGGGCAAGTGCCGACTCGTCGATCAACCGCAAGACGCCATTATACGCGCGAGGCGCGGCGTGCGCAGTGTAGCCATCTCGCTCCGCGAGATGAGCGTGGGCAACTCGCTCTGCGCGTTGCCGTTCCATCTCGCGGAGCGAGATGGCTACTTTGGCCAGCGGCAGACGCCATCTTCGCCGGGCGGCACGCGCGGGTGGTGTGCGATGTCGTGCGGCCGGGAGTAGTAATAGGCGTACGCCCGCACCGTCTCGCTGGCCTCACGGCATTCGACGACGCGGCGCGCATAGAGGCCCGCCTCGCCGGCGGCCACGTCTTCCACTTCATCCAGCACCGTCAGCGTGCGCGGCACGTGCTCGGGGGCCAGGTGCCAGGCCTCGCCGCCGACAAGGTCATCGCCTTCGACCAGCGCCGGGTAAGGCCCCAGATCGTAGAGCCGCCCGCGCACGACCGCCGGCTCCACGCGCCGCGGCGCGTGGGGCCAGCAGCGCTCGCGGCACTGCCCGCGCTGCAGCGTGCCGTAGACGAAGAGCACGGTGATGGGTGGGGCCATGCTGAGCTTTGACAAGGAGATTCGTCTAGGCCGAATCCGGCGGCAGCATACAATATAAGCACGGCAGGGATGCCCATGGGATCTACGGCGGCAAAGGAGTTGCCGGTGGGCTCGCGCCGAGGGCCGCAAGGACTCAAGCTTTGCGCCCGGCAGATTTGCTCTTCACGCCAGTCAGACGGGGAAAGCCATGGCCGACAGCACCGTTGCCGAAAAGCTCGCCAAAGCCTCGAAACGCAGGAGCGAGCCGAAACAAGTGTTCCTGGTGCCGTTTCCCAAAGTCGTGTTCTTGTACCCGTCGTTTCTGGCGGCACTGGCCGCGGGGGTGTTCTCCATCATCCATCACCAGATGGGTGGAGATCCCGAGGGTCCGAGCGCCGTGGCGGTTTCGCTGACGTTTCTGCTGATCCTCTCGGCGAACCTGGTGGTGCTCGGCTTCGACTTTCCGCGGGCCACCTGGCTGGCGGTGTTCTTCTTTTGCGTGTCGGTGGCCTTGGCGCTGGGGCTGCTGTTCACTTTCTATCCCGGCCTCGTGCCGAGCCTGGAGAACGTCCTCTCCACGATCCAGCCCGTCGCCAACTCGACGTTCTACTTCATCTTCGCCGGGACCTTGGGCCTGATCTTTGCGGCCGTGATGATCACGGTCCGGTTCAACTACTGGGAAGTCCGCGGCAACGAGCTGCTGCACCACCGCGGCATCTTGGCCGACCTGGTCCGCTATCCGACCGAGCGGCTGAAGGTCGAGAAGGAAATCGCCGACGTGTTCGAGTACCTGCTGCTGCGGTCGGGCAACTTGATCTTGTTCCCCCGCGACGCCGACCGGCCGATTGTGCTGGAGAACGTGCTGGGCATCAACAAGAAGGAAAAGGCGCTGGCCTCCCAGCTCAGCACGATCGACGTGAAGATCGACAACGGGGACGATTAGCGGTCGGTCTGGGGTAGCCGAAGTCGCCAGACTTCGGGGCTTGAACTCTGGCGAGTTCAGCTACCTGATGGTCCACCTCAGCACCCCGGCTGCTGCGAGCAGCCGGGGTGCTTTGTTTTCGTGCTTTGCTTTCACGTCGCCTCGACTGCCGGCTCGATCACCCGCATCTGCCGCCAGCGCCCTTGGCGGAAGCGGGCGAAGTAGATCACGCCCACGATCCAGACCCAGGCCGTCACCAGCCAGAAGCAGCCTTGGAGCCCGGCTTCCAGCGGGCCGACCGCCAGCCACGAGGCGCCGGTCAAGAGTCCGGCCATCACCAGCGTGACCAGCAGCACGAAGCGCGTGTCGCCGGCCCCCTTCAGCGCGCCGATGAAGATGATGCCGATGGCATCCAGCAGGTTGTACGCCGCTACGAAGCGCAGCAACACCACGGTTGTGTCGCGCAGCTCGGCCGCCTGCACCTCGCTCGTCCCTTGGAAGTAGAGGAACAGCAGCAGGTCGGGCGTCAGCACGTAGAACGCCGAGATGAAGGCCATATAGGCCACGGCGATCAGGCAGGCCGTGGCCGTGGCCCGCGCGGCCAGGTCGTCGCGATTCTCCCCCAGGCGCTGCCCGACCAGCGTCGCCGTGGCGATCCCCAGGCCGAACACCGGCATGAAGGCGAACGAGCTGATGTTGAACGTCAGGTTCGTGGCCGCCAGGCTGGTCTCGCCCAGCCGGCCCAGGTAGAGCATGAAGATCGTGAAGCCCAGCACCTCGCAAGCCAGTTGCAGCCCGCTGGGCCCGCCGAAGCGCAGCAGGCGCGTGGCCAGCTTCGCGTCCCAGCGGCAGCCGCTGGCGGTGGCGTAGCGCCGCCGCGCCTCGCGCCCCAGGACGAGCACGAGAAAGGCGGCCGCCTTGCAGGCCAGCGCCAGGTTCGTGGCCCAGGCCGCGCCGGCGATGTGCATCGCCGGAAAGCCGGCCTGGCCGAAGATCCACAGGTAGTCGAAGACCACGTTCACGCCGGCCGCCGCCGCGTTGACCGCCATCACGGTCAGCGTCAGTCCGCGGCCCGTGTAGAAGCCTTGCAGCGCCTCGGCCACGAGCAGAAAGGGCGCGCCGTAGCAGAGGATCTCGAAGTACTCAACCTCCAGCTTCTGCACGTCCGCCGCATGGTCCGCCACGGCGAAGATCGCGGGCGCCAGCGGCACGACGGCCAGCATCAGCGGCGTCGCGGCCAGCGCCACCCACACGCCTTGCCACACCGCCGGACCGATGCGCTCCGGCCGCCCGGCGCCCAGATACTGCGCGACGAAGGTGTTCGTGTAGCCGCAGATGCCCAGCGGCAGACAGACCACGGCCAAGAACACCATCGCCGACGGCAGGCAGGCCGCGACCGCGGTCCGCGAATCCCACATCAGGAACACCCGGTCGATGAAGTTCATCACCGTCCAGGAAAGCACCGAGACGACCATCGGCAGCGCCACGCGCAGTACGTCGCGCCCGCCGGCAGGCTCGTTCCACCACCTTTGCCAGCGAGCGGTCATGGTTCCGTCCTGGGCCTTCAATGAGTTACGCGCTGGCCGCTTGCCGGCTCGAGGCCGCGATGGCTTTCAGTGAGATTCAAACGGGCGCGGCAAATCCGCCGCCTTCGACTTGCACACAGACACCTGCCCACCCCGCTGGGTTCGCCTGGCCGCCCGGCCGTCCTTCCGGCGGCTTGGCGGATGCGTGCGACGATAGCCTCGCCCGCCCAGCGTATCAACAGAAGACGCCCGGGCGAATGCCGGGCGTCTTTGGTCTTTCGAGGAAGCCGCAGTCGCAAGCACCCCGGCTGCTGCAAGCAGCCGGGGTGCTGACGGCAGGCCGGAAGCCTACCCCCACGGCTGAAGCCCTACGCGGCTATTGCTGTTGGAGTTGGTGTTGCTGCCCTGGCGCGGAAGACTGGATGGCGGCGGAGCCGATGCTCAACTCAGTGGCCATGGTCGCCGTGGCCACACCGTGGGCGCCCGTTACGGGAGCGGCATCCGCCGGGTCGGCGGCGGCGGCGACGGCCACATGGCGGTCGCTGACGGCCAGCCCTAGGGTGGGGTCGTAGCCGCGCCAGCCGCCGCCGGGGATGAAGACTTCCGCCCAGGCGTGCAGATCGGGCGGCGCAGGAGCGTGGCTCTCAGCGACCAAGCACCCCGGCTGCTGCGGAGCAGCCGGGGTGCTCTCGCACTGCTGGTAACCGCTCACGAAGCGAGCCGCCAGTCCCATGGCCCGGCAAGCATCGATGAAGAGCACGGCCAGGTCGCGACAGGCGCCGCGCCGGGCGCGGAATGTTTCGGCCGGCGCCAGGGGCGAACCCTCCCCGCGGTGAATCACCTCGAACTGGGCGTGCAGCTCCCGGTTCAAGCAGTCCAGAAAGGCCAGCACGTCGCCCACCTTGGTGCTCAGCCCGGCGGCGAAGGTGCGCACCTCGTCGCTGGCCGCCCCGTCATCCTCGTCGCGCGGTGCGCCCCGCTCCAGCGCGGGCGCCAACCGCTGCCGCAACGGGGCGGAGTACTTGGGTGGCAACGACGTGGCTCCCGCGTCGAGCAGGTAATCGAAGGGGTTGGCCCGCGCGGTTTCCACCGT
>JBGQHD010000085.1:0-10520 GCA_041497795.1 Planctomycetia bacterium | reverse complement strand
TGCAGCCGGCCCCAGGTCCATTGGCTCATGTCGGGGCCGAGGCGCGCGGTGAGCGTGTCGAGTGCGGAGCGCATGGCCTCGACGATACGCTGCTCGCGCGCCGATGCGTAGGACGGATTGTCAATCCGTCCGGCGGCGGATGAGGAACGGCGAGTGCTTTGGACTACCTGTGACTTGTCGGACGGATTGACAATCCGTCCTACGTCTTTGCCGCGGAACCAACCCTGCGGGTCGGCTCGCAGCAGCCGCATGGCGCAGCTCTCCACGCCCTTGCTCATCAACTCGACCGCATCAGGCTCGAAGCGCTCCGCGGCTACCACGCGGCACCACTGCGTGAAGAAAACGTTGAAGATCGCTGTGGCTACGGAGTCCGGCTCGCAGTGGTTATCCCAGACCCGCAGGTGATCCGCCGCCTGGCGAATCTGCGGGTCATCGCTGGCTGCCAGCACATTGACGAGCGCCGGCACGCAGGCAGCCGCGCGGAGCGAGACGGCGTCCTGGTGCATACCGGCCATATCGTCCCGCGAGAGCTTTTCGCGCGATTCGATCATCTGCCGGATGCGCATCGCCCGCCAGCCGCTTTGCCAGCAGCCGAAGAGCGGATAGGGATAATCGGCCGGCGCGAGGCGGTTGTTGGCCGTGGCCACCCAACCGCGCGGCGGGTCGATGACGTGCGGCATGCCGTCGAAGGGAATGACCCCCAGCCATTGATCGGCCGGGTCCGCCCCGCAGCGGTAGCCGCGCTCCGGCCGCGACCGCTGCGGAATTCGCCCGGCTGCCTGGTAAGCGATGTGCCCCTCGATGTCGGCGATCACCAGCGAGAAGAGCGGCACGTGCCAGGGTCGGATGGCTTGGCGGAATTCGTCGAGCGTCGCAGCCCGGTCCATGCCCAAGAGCGCGGTGAGCCAGCCACCCTCGTGCGAGCCGAGCCAGCGTAGCGTCACGGGGTCGGAGGGTAGGACGGATTGGAAATCCGTCCCACCGGTCTGTCGGACGGATTGGGAATCCGTCCTACTTTGCTTGTCGGCCGGCTTGGGGAGCAGCTCATCGACCACCGGCCCGTTGCGCGAGAAGCGGATCGTCTTCATCACCGGCGCGGCGCCGCGGACCTGGATCATCTCGGTCAGCTCGCGCGCCGGCTCCCAGTCGCCATCGAAGAGGAAGCAGCCGGGATGAGCCGGGTCGGTTTGCTCCTGATACAGATCGCGCAGCGAGCAGATGTTGTTGGTGATGCCCCAGGCGATGCGTTCGTTGCGGCCGAACATGATGGCCGGCATCCCGACGTAGGCCATGCCGGCCACGTTGAACAAGCCGCCGCACAAGTGGGCCTCGTACCAGCACGAGACCGCCTCGAAAGCGATGTGCGGGTCGCTGGCCAAAAGCGGCTGCCCGGTGGTCGTCCGCCGGCCGGAGAGCACCCAGTTGTTGCTGCCGATGCCGGCCTCCGGATCGTTCATGGCCTGGCCGGCCATGTCGTAGGACGGATTTTCAATCCGTCCTGCCGACTCGTCGGACGGATTGGAAATCCGTCCTACATACTCGCCGGGCCAGAGGATCGATTCGTCGTCCGCCTCGGCCAGCAGGTACTCCTCGTATAGCGGCCCCTCGCCGAGTGTCCGCCTAGCCAGCTCCGGCATGCAGATGATCGGGAACCGGCCGGTGAGGTACCAGCGGAACTCGTTCTCGATGGCCAGGCAATCGATCGGCGACCACGGCTCGGGCCGATAGTCGAGCAGGTCGAACTCGATCGGCAACCGGTCGCCGCTGTCGGCGATGAGTGCATTGATGCCGGCCGAGAAGTCCTCCAGCGTCTGCCGCACGTCCGGCGCCAGGCGTTTCCACTCCGCGGCGGCGATGCGGTTGAGGCCAACCGTGCGGGCAATCGTGTCCAGCTCCAGCCCCGCGGGGCCGAGGATTTCCGCCAGCCGGCCGAGCCCCTTGCGGCGCAGGTAGTCCAACTGAAACAGCCGGTCCTGGGCCATGGCATAGCCAAAGCCGAAGAGCAGGTCGCGGTCGTTATCGGCGAAGATGTGCGGAATGCCCCAGCGGTCGCGGCGGATCGACACCGCCGCCCGGACTTTGGCGGTGCGCCGTCCCTCGGCCGCCGGCACGCGCGAGCGCGTGGTCTCTCGCCACCATTGGTCGAACGCTTCGCGCGAGATGCCAGCCTCGCGGCAGATGTCCGCGATGCGCTCGCCGGCCCCAAGCCGGCGAAGCAGGTCCCCGTCCGAGAGATTCACGCTCATGGCCTTTGCGGTTTGAACAACTACCTTTCGGTAGGTCCCGAGCCGAGCGGCACCGTTCGGCACGTGGACGCGTCTCTCCGAGACGCGATGCGAGTCTCGGAGAGACTCGCCCACGTGACGGTCCCGCTCGGCTCGCGGGACCTACCCGTTTGCCGTCTCTTCGATCACTCCCAGCACCTGACCGGTGACGACTGGTTCGTCCTCGCCCGTCAATGTTTGCCGCAGCACGCCGCTGGCCGGGGCCGGCAGATCGACCGTCGCGCTGCCGGCCAGCACTTCCACCAGGCGGTCGCCCTGCGTGACTTCGCTGCCGTCTTCCACGAGCCAGACGCTGAGCCTGACCGGGCCGGGGACGCCCAGCTCCGGCAAACGCAGCTCGTGATGTCGCGGCTGTGGCATGGTGCTGTGCTGCGTCCGGTCACGTGGACGAGTCTCTCCGAGACTCGGTTTCGCGTCTCGGAGAGACGCGGCCACGTGCAGTGACCACGTGCCGTGCTCCCCCGGCCTGTTCGCGGCCGACCCGTGATAGTACCATCGCCAATATGAGCCTCGCTAATGGTAAGCGGAAGTTCAATCCGCGGCTGTTGCCGCCGCTGATCGGCCTGGGGCTGCTCCTGGCGATCGCAATGGCGATCCTCTTTTCGCGCGGCGGCCAGCCGAGGCCGACGGAGGAGTTCGACGCCAGGGTCGTCCGCCGGGTCGAGCAGACGCCCGACTTCACGTACCTGGAGCTCGAGGACGGCGATGGAACGCTGTGGCTGGCCACGCCGCGCGTGGACGTGCAAGCCGGCGATCGCGTGCAATTCGCGTCCGCGAAAGTATTCCGCGACTTCGAGGCCCCGTCGCTCAAGCGGAAGTTTGATCGCCTTCTGTTGGTGGGCGAACTCTTCAAGCTCGATGCCGACGGCCAGCCCGTCGCACTGGAATCGACCAGCGCCGCTCACGGCCGCGACCTTCCGGAGGGCGGGCACGGCGGCATACCGGGCCACGGCGGAATGGCTGGGCACGACGGCATGGCCGGCCACGGTTCGACGAGCGCTGCGGACGTCACAGTGCCTAAGCTCGAGAAGGCCGAAGGCGGCCAGACGCTCGGGGAAATCTCCGCCAGCCCCAGCAAGTTCTCCGGCCAGACCGTCAAGGTGCGCGGCATTGTCGTCTGGACTTTGCCCGGCATGCGGCTGGGCCAGAGAGCAGCCAATTGGTATCGCCTCCAAGACGGCTCGGTGGCTGATCCGCTGGTGTTCACTTCAACCGACAAGCTCGAAGTCGGCGACGTGGTGGTAATTTCCGGCAAACTGGCGACGGATAAAGACTTTGGCGGCGGCATGAGTTACAAAATGATCGTCGAAGGGGCGAGCGTCACTCGCGAGGCGGAGACAAAGCCCGCCGACAAGAAGCCCGATGACGCGAAGCTTGCCGGCAAAGAGCCAGCCGACACGAAGCCCGCCAACGCAGAACCCGCCAAGACCAAGCTCAAGGAGAAGCAGCCATGACCCAGCACCGTCGTCTACTAGGCCTCGCGCTTTTGGCGGCCGCGTCTCTGGTGGGAACCGCCGCCGCCGAGCCGCCCTTCACGTTCCGCGATGTGGGCGACGAAGCGGGCTTGTTCCCGCACGTGGCCAAGATCGCCGGCCATGGCGTCATCTGGGGCGACGTCGATGGCGACGGCTGGCCCGATCTGTACGTCGGCACGTTCGGCGGCCACCCGTATGGCTCGAAGCCCAACTTGTTCTTCCGCAACACCAAGGGCAAGTTCCGGCTCGACGATCAAAAGCAGCTCAACGTGCTCGGCCGTGGCAACGGCGGCGTCTTCGCCGATTTCGACAACGACGGCGACCTGGACCTGTACGTCACCAACCACGCCATCGACGGCAAGCCGTACGGGCAGCCGCACTACAACGAGCCGAACCACCTCTTCCGCAACGACGGCGGCGGCAAGTTCACCGATGTCTCCAAGGAGTCGATGGCTTGTCCGGAGGGGATCGCCGCCCGCAGCGCGTGCGCGCTCGATTACGACGGCGACGGCTTGCTCGACCTCGTGGTGGGCGAGTGTTTCTTCCAAGGCGGGCAAAGCCGGTCGCGGCTGTATCGCAATCTGGGCGGGCTGAAGTTCGAAAACGTCACGGCGGCCGTTGGCCTGCCGGAGCAGCTCACCGGCTTCGGCGTGGCGGCGGCCGACGTCAATGGCGACGGTTGGCCCGACTTGCTCTGCGGCGGCCGGCACCACGGCAATCGGCTGTTCATCAACGACGGGCACGGCAAGTTCAAGGAAGTCCCCAAGTCGCACGCCGACTTCCCCTTCACCTTCAAAGACACGCCGGACGACACGCCCTGCGGCGTCTGCTTCGGCGACGTGAACCGCGACGGGCGGCCAGACATCGTGATCGGCTCGCACTTCGACCGCCCCTGGTTCACCGGCGGCGTGGCGGTGCGGCTGTATCTCAACCGCGGCGTCGTGGACGGCTGGCCCAAGTTCGAGGACGTGACCGACTCGGCCGGCCTCATCGGCTTGCCGATGAAGTCGCCGCACGTCGAGGTGCAGGACTTCGACAACGACGGCTGGCCCGACATCTACACCAGCATCGTTAAGTTCGCCCCGGATGGCCGTCCGCACCCGGTGATCTTCCGCAACCTCGGGGTGGACGGCGGCCTGCCGAAGTTCCGCGAGGGGGCACTGGCAGTCAACGACTTCCCCACGGCGGCCGACCGCAAGGACGGCGACGTGACCGCCGTCTTCAACCGTATGCAGCGCGAGCACAAGATCGTCTACACCGCGCCGGGCGCAAGCTGCGATTTCGACCGCGACGGCCGGCTCGATCTGTTCCTGGCCAACTGGTGGGTCGATAGCCGCTCGCTGCTGCTGAAGAACGAGACCAAGTCGGGCAACTGGCTGCAGGTGCAAGTCGCTGCCAAGGGCGTCAACCGCCAGGGCATCGGCGCCCTCGTCCGAATCTATCCGGCCGGCAAGCTCGGCGAGCCCACCGCGCTGCTGGGAGCCAAGGAAATCGCCGTCGGCTACGGTTACGCCTCCGGCCAAGAGGCGATCGCCCACCTGGGCCTGGGCACGCTCGACGCCTGCGACGTGGAAGTGGTCCTGCCGCACGGCAAGGGCCGGCTGACGCAGAAAGGCGTCAAGGCGAACCAACGACTGACCGTCGGCCCCTAGGCCCTCACCGCGGTCAGCACCCCGGCTGCTAACAGCAGCCGGGGTGCTAGACTCGTGCCGCCTGCGCACGCCCTTCCAACGGTCGCGGCGCGGCAGGCCGATTGGCCAGAGCCCGCCCGCCGATTTGACACTTGGCGGATACAGAGCTACGTTGGACAAGAAGCTGCCACCCCCCCGCGACGACCGCCGTTGCGCAAGAAATCGCCGATCGGCTCGGTTGCCGCCCCCTTCAGCGAGGAGAAGCTGTCGTGAACAAGACTCTCGGCTACGTGACGGCGCTGCTGTTTGCCATCGCCTTGGTCGGCTGCGGCGACGAGAAGAGCAAAAGTAAGAGCACCGCCGGCGGCCCGTCCAACGTCAAACAGGCGAAATATGAGATTTGTCCCAAGTGCGGCGAGGTTGAGGGCTCCACCAAGTGCTGCGTGACGGGGGACGACGTGACCGTCTGCAAGAAATGCGGCCGCCACGAAGGTTCGCCCGGTTGCTGCGTGAAGGGGGATCACATTCACCTCTGCGAGGCTTGCGGCGCAGTCTACGAAGGCGATTCTGATCACACCTGCAAAATCACCGACAAGTGCGACAAGTGCAGCCGGCAGAAAGGCTCGCCCGGCTGCTGCCTCGTGGTTGAAATGAAGGACAAGGCCGCGGTAAAGACCGAGAAGACCAAGACCGACGAGAAGACGGAAAAGACCAAGACCGAAAAGACGAAGACCGAAAAGACGGAGTAATCCGACGCGACTCGGCCGCAAGGCAAAGTAGAACGACGAGGCCCGGCGTCTGCGCCCGCAGCCGCTGGGCCGTTCGTTTCGTGAACCGCTATCTCACCAGGCTATTTCACCAGCTCCAGCGTCCCCCATACGCTCGGGTCTTCTTCGTAAGGGAACTCCTTCCCCACGCTGAAGGTCTGGTCGCCCCGTTCGCGATCCGTAATCGCATACATGAAGCCCAGCCGGGGATGCTCCGCCGGGTCGTAGCCGGTGAGCGCGTCGGCCTCGATCACGGCTTCGAGCGTGTAGCCGCCCGCCGTGGTCTTGCCGCGGACGTGCAGTTGGCTGCTCTTGGCTGGCCGGGCTTGTTCCTTGGCGCGATGAATGGCCATTTGCCCGGCGATCGGCTCCTCGCCGTGCGACCCGCCGCCGCAAGGCAAGAATGCGAACCGGTGGCAAAACCGGCTGGCCCGGTGGATGTTGTGCGTGTCGCGCGTGTCGATCCACACGTGCAGCCCGTCGCTGGCGTCAAGCTGCATCGCCCGGCACCAGGGCGTGTGCCGTTTGCCTTCCACGCGGACGTTGAACGCCAGACCCTGCTCGCTCCAGCCGACGCGCACGTCGGCCAGCGTCGGCGCGCCGTCCAGCTCGCCGAAGCTCGCCAGGCGATTCGCTTCGGGCAGTTGAATGCCGCGGGGCGACCACTGGCCGTCAAAGTAGCGGCACGGCGCGCTGAAGCGGAAGAGGAAGCGGGGAGGGAGAAGCTGGGACATGGGATCTCGTGGGGCACGTTTCCAACGTGCCTGCTGGGTTACGGGCACGTTGGAAAACGTGCCCCACGTTGGTCTACAGCACCGGCAGGCTCGGCAGCGGGGCCGGCTGGTCGCCGCGGCGGAGCTTGTCGGCCAGGCCTTTGACCAGGCGGTGGCAGATGGCTTCGAGGTAGGGCTTCGAGGCCTCGTCTTCGAAGTTCTGTGCCGTCTGGCCGGCGTCGCCGTGGATGCGGATGCTGATGGTGATCGGCACTTCGCCCAGGAACGGCACGTTCAGCTCCTCGGCCCGCCGCCGCGCCCCGCCGCTGCCGAAGATGTCGTACTGCTGGCCGCAGCCGGGGCAGAGGAAGTAGCTCATGTTCTCGACCATGCCCAGCACGGGGATGTTCACCTTGCGGAACATGGCGATGGCCTTTTCGGCGTCGAGCAGGGCCACGTCCTGCGGCGTGCAGACGATGACGGCCCCGGTCATCGGCAGAAGCTGCGAGAGCGTCAGCGCGATGTCGCCCGTGCCCGGCGGCATGTCGATCACCAGCCAATCGAGCGGCCCCCAATCGGTGTCGCGGAGGAACTGCGTGATGGCCCCGTGCAGCATCGGCCCGCGCCAGACGACCGCCTCGCCGCGGGGGACAAGAAAGCCCATCGACATGACCTTCATGCCGTCGGCCTCGATGGGGCGGATTTTGCCGCCGGTGGTTTCGGGACGCTGGTTGACGCCGATCAGGTGCGGAATGCTGGGGCCGTAGACGTCGGCGTCCATCAGGCCGACGGAGCAGCCGGCCCGCTTCAGGCCGTAGGCGATGCTGGCGGCGATGGTGCTCTTGCCGACGCCCCCTTTGCCGGAGCCGACGGCGATCACGCTCTTGGCCGTCAGGCCGATCTGACCCAGCTTCATGGGTGCCCGCTCGTGCCGCTCGACGGCGACCTTCACCTGCTTGAGGTCGGGGAACTTCGCCGCCAGCAGATCTTCCAGCTCGTCGCCGATCTCCTTCCACAGCGGCGCGGATTGCGTGGTCAGGCCGAGAATCACGGCGAGCTTGTCGCCGTCGAGCCGCACGCCGTGGACTTGATTGAGCTGCGCGACGCTGCGGCCCGTCTCCGGATCGCGGAAATCGTCGAGCACTTTGCGAACAGCAGCTTCGTTCACGGCCGACATGCGGGGCATCTCCGGTAGGCGTGGCCTTACATCATCATGGCGTGAAGCGTGCCTGGCAAGGTGAGAGGGTGAGGGGGCGACAAGGTGAAGGGGGTGAGGGCCGAATGTCCAACATCGAACATCCAACATCGAACTTTAACGAAAGATCAGTTCGATGTTGGACGTTGGATGTTCGATGTTGGACGTTCGATTCTGCACCTTGTCACCCTCTCACCCACTCACGTTGTCATCCTCTCCGTCCGGCAGGGGTAATACGACGCTGATCCGCGTTCCTCGGCCGGCCGCGGTGCGGATCGTGGTTTTGCCTCCCAGCAGCCGTGCCCGTTTGCGAATGCCTTGCTGGCCGTGCTTCTGTGCGGCGGGTATCGCTCCGGCGGCCGGCTTTTTGCGGTCGAAGCCTTGCCCGTCGTCCACCACGGCCAGGTGGAGCGTCTGGCCTTTCTGCCAGAGGTCGATCCGCGCGGTCCGCGCCTGGCCGTGCCGGGTGACGTTATTGAGGGCCTCTTGCACGATGCGGAACAGGTTGCTCTCCCACAGCGGAGGCAACCGATCGAACTCGACGTCGTGCGTGAAATGGATGCCCTGGGGGAGTGGCGGCTGCTCGGAGATCAAATACTCGATGGCCGCGACCAGCCCCTTCTCGTCGAGGATCGGCGGCCGCAACCCGCTGATCAATCGCCGGGCTTCATCAAGGCTCTTGCGCAATAACTCCAGGCCAACGTCCAAATTGCGGAATGCGGAATGCGGAATGCGGAATGATTTCTTGGCGTCGTTGCCCGCAGAAGCCCGGCTTCTTGGAGAAGCCGGGCTTCTGATTTCGGCGTCCGTCGCTCCGATTTCGGCATTCCGCATTCCGGCAAACGCCTCGATCTGCATCAGCGCCCCGGTGATGTACTGGGCCAGGCCGTCGTGGATTTCGTAGGCCACGAGCTGCCGGTGCCGCTCTTGCTGGTCGAGCGTGCGGCGGAGAAACTCCTGCTCACGCCGCAGCCGCTGGTTGGCCTTTCGCAGCTTGGCGGTCCGCTGGCGGACACGCTCTTCCAGGTCGTCATGGGCCGCGCGGAGCTGGTCGTGGGCCGCCCGCACGGCGTCTTCGGCCTGCTGGCGGGCCGTGACGTCGAGGATCACCCCCTCGATGAACCGCAGCTCGCCCTCGGCGCGGATGCCCTGGCCGTGCTCCTCGACCCAGCGCCACTCGCCGCTGGTGTGCCGCAGGCGATAGACGACGTGAAACGGACGCCGCCGGCCGAGCGCTGCCTGAATGTCTTGGGCGACGCGGGCCGCGTCGTCGGGGTGCAGCAGCTCGCGAAACGCCGCCCGCCCGTCGCAGAAGCGGCGCGAGGCGACGCCGGTGAGCTGCTCCACCGCTTGGCTGACAAAGCGAAACGGCTGCCAGCGGTCGGAATCGCAAAGGTACACCACGCCGGGCACGTTGCGGGCCAGGGCGCGGAACTGTTCCTCGCTGAGCTGCAAGGCGTCCTGGGCGACCTGCCGCTCGGTGAGATCGAGTACGAAGGCGATGCCGCCGCCGCCGAGCGTCGCCCCGCCGACGAGCACGGCGACTTCGCCGCCGTCCCGCCGCAGCAGGTGCTTTTCGTAGGGAGCGAAGCGGCCGTGCTCGCGCAGCGCCTCGGCCGCGCGGTCGTCGAGCGACTGGTACCGCGGCGGCGTCAGATCGGTCCACGACCGCCGCAGAAGCTCCGCCGGCGGATAGTCGAGCAGCTCACCCAGGATGGCATTGGCCTCGATGATCCGTCCGACCGCGTCCCACACCACAATGCCGACGAACTGCGAATCCACGACGGCCCGGCCGATCTCCGTCAGACGACGCTCGGAGAAACCAGGGCCGGACCGTGCCATGCGCGTGCGCTCCAGGAATCAGTGGACCGAAGTGTCAAGACCTCACAGGGCTGGTAGAGTACATTCTGAATCAGACGTTGCATGCCGCAAGTTGAATCCGCCCGCGATGTTGGCCCCCGCCGAGCGAGCTCGGTGGGGGCCAGCGACTGCTGTTGTCGCTGAGTAGTGCAGAATCAGCGCTCTACCGAGCAAGCTCGGCAGGGGCGACTCAACCGGTGGATTGAAGGAATCTCATGGATACTTACCTGGTGGTCATCGGGAAGACCTCGACCGGATACAGCGCCCATTGTCCGGATGTGCCGGGCTGCGCTACCGTTGGAAAGACGGTGGACGAAACGGTGGCCAACATGAAGAAGGCGCTGGAGTTTCACTTCGAAGGTATGGCCGAAGACGGCGACGCCATTCCCAAGCCCGGCGGAGTCAACGCCTATCGCCAACTCATGAGGGACTTGGACGTGGAGCAGTATCTCCTGGCCCACGTCCAGGTTGACACGAGCCGCTTCGCCGCCGCAATGAGCCAACGATAGGCAACGGGCACATTCAATGGACGTCGAGGTGCGGTCTGTTTTCTCGCCAGATCACTTTGCCAGCACCGAACTCGGACGTTACGTG
>JBGQHD010000084.1:0-10523 GCA_041497795.1 Planctomycetia bacterium | reverse complement strand
GCCCCCCACGGGGGTGGGGTGTGTTTTGCGCCAAAATCGGGCTGGATTTTTGGGTTCCGCGTCTTGTCGCCAAAGCGACTCCCGACCCCCTTCGCTCGTTTGCGCGTCGGGCTAGTGTTCGGGGCCACTACTGGCGGTTACCGCTTTTCTCCTTCGCCGCCTCGATCAGCATCTGGCCGAATTCCCGCGCGCTCCATAGCGACCGGCCGACCTTCCAGTTCTTGTCGGCGATGGTCGTATCCACGTCGGCAAAGATGAAATCCTCGACGTGCCGGCGGCTGCGGACGACGATCTCGCCGTGCGGATCGACGATGTAGCTGTCGCCGTAGCCCACGCCGTCGTAGCGGGTGATGCACTCCTCTTTGCCCAGCGAGACGTTGTTGCCGCGGACGAAGTAGACCGAGTTCTCGACCGCCCGGGCCGTGTGGTCGGCCCGCACCTTCATGAAGTGGCCGATCAATCCTTCCTTGCCGATGTAGTTGAAGTGCGGCGAAAAGATGACCTTGGCCCCCTTGATGGCCAGCAAGCGGGCCGGCTCGATGTACCCGCCGTCGGAGCAGATCACCACGCCGAAGGTCAGCCCGTTGTGCTGAAAGACGGGGAACTCGCGCCCCTGCTTGTGGAACGCCATGTACGCGCTGCACTTGCTGTAGGTGCCCAAGAGGTGCCCCTTGAGGGCCACCAGCACCGTGTTGTACAGGTCCGGCCCGCGCAGCTCGTTGAAGCCGACGATGACCACCGAGGGAAACTTGCTGGTGGCATCCAGCACCCGCATCATTTTGGCCGAATCCATCGAGAAGGCATCGCGCCGGGCCAGCTCCGCTGTATCCGGGTAGCCGGTCAGGAAGCACTCGGGGAAGCTGACGATCTCCACGCGATCGCGCTCCGCCAGCTTCAGCCCGGCGACGACCTTGGCCAGGTTGCCCTCAAAATCGCCCAGTTGGGAATCGTACTGGCAATGACCGATGCGCATGGCGGTGCTCCGATCGAGTTCAGGGGTGCGCTGAGCAGTGAGAAAGACTACCCTTCCGAGTGCCTCCTCGGAAGACGTGCGGCCGCCGCCATCGGGTAGTTTTTCGCGGACTTCTGCACGGCGCGCGCATGCGATCGAGGGAAATGGAGCCGTAAGCCACGCTAGCTCTCCGCGTTCGGCAGGTCCCTTGATTTCAAGGGCCGCTGACCAGGCCCACGAACGCGGAGGATGCGCACTTCGGTTTCGGCAATCAAAAAGACGATCCGGTAACGGTTACCACGACGAGTCTTGAAGAACGCCTGCCGGATTGCTGGATTGAGGCGGTTGAACTCGGAAGCCACGGGGAAGGAATCCGCGTCCGTGCTGAGTTCTTTCACCGTTGCCTGTAGAGCATCGTACCACCGCTCGGCCCCGGCGGGCGACCGGTCGGCAATCCACTGGAAGAGATCGTCGATGTCCGCCCGCGCCAGAGCGAGAATGGTTACGCGGCGGCTCATGCGCGACCATTATTTATTCTCGTGGGGGCAACTTGTGCCTGGCGCGGAACTCACGATCGAATCCTTCAAACGGAATGCCCGTGTCGCCGGCGTCCATCGCGGCCAATGCCTGACGCACGGCCTCATAATCGTCGGCGGATACTTCCGCCGAGGGATGCGCGGTCCGCCATGCATCGAGCGCTTCCTCCGGCGATAGCTGGCTGCCGCCGTTGACGAGCTTTTCGCTGAGGAACTCGTGGAATTGAGCCAGTTCCGATAGCGCATCCATCGTCATCTTACATCAAAGCGATTGCAATGAACCTTGACTATGGTACTGCGCGGCCCGGTCAGGTCAAAGCCACATCGCACCGGGTTGGTACGGCCAGATTGGGACACGGGGCTTCGTTCGAAAGCCTGAGTCGTCCAGTGAACTACCGGTCCTCCTCCTTGATCCCAAACCCCTTCCGGTCCGGATACGCCGGCCGCTTCGGCGCCACGTAGGGGTGCCGCTGCACCTCGTCCTTCATGTGGGCAATCGCCGTGTCGAGCTGCGGGTCGGCGCCGTTTTGCATTAGCGTCGGGTCGTCGATCACGGTCATGTCCGGATCGACGCCGTGCCCTTCGATGCCCCAGGTGCCGTTGGGCTTGTAGAAGGCGAAGGTCGGGGCCGAAGTGTAGCCGCCGTCGATCAGGTTGGGGTTGCCGGAGATGCCGACCAGGCCACCCCAGGTGCGGGTGCCGATCAGCTTGCCCAGGCCGAGTTGCTTGAAGTAGTGCGGGAAGGCGTCGCCGCCCGAGCCGGCCAGGCCGTTGATGAGCATGCACTTGGGGCCTTGGTGGGCGTCGCGCGGCTCGGTCCAGTCCATTCCGTCGCGGCGGGCCCAGTAGTTGGTGATCGGGCGGTTCAAGAGCTCGATGAACCGCGTGGGGATTTGCCCGCCGCTGTTCCAGCGCTCGTCGATCACCAGGGCCTTCTTGTCCGTCTGGCCGTGGAGCTGGCGGACCAGTTCGTTCTGGCCGTTGATGCGCGTGTCGGGAACGTAAATGTAGCCGACTTGGCCGCCGGTCTTTTCGGCGACGTAGGCGCGGTTCTTCTCCACCCACCAGCGCTGGCGGAGCTGAGCCTCGTTGGGGATCGGCGTCACGAGCACCTCGCGGGCCGATCCGTCGAGCTGCGGCTTGGCGCTGACCGTCAGCTTCGTCACCCGGCCCGACAGGCCGATGAACGCCGCCCAGGGGTCTTTCCGCGTATCGAGCGGCGTGCCGTTGACGGCCAGCAGGTAATCGCCCGCCTTGACGTTGACGCCGGGCTGGCTGAGCGGCCCGCGGGCGTCGTAGTCCCAGGCGCCGCCCTCGTAGATGCGGCTGATGCGGTAGGCGGCAGCGCCGGGGCCGTATTGATGCAGCTCGTAATCGCAGCCCAGCATGCCCACCGGCACCGAGGGCGCGCTTTCCACGTCGCCGCCGGCCCGCACGTAGGTATGGCCGACGTTCAGCTCGGAGATCATCTCGCCGATCACGAAGCTGACGTCCTCGCGGCCGGCGCAGTCGTCCAGCATGCGGACGTAGCGCTCGCGGACGGCGGGCCAATCGACGCCGTGCATGTGGGGATCGTAGAAGAAGTCGCGCTGGATCCGCCAGGCCTCGGTGAAAAGCTGCTCCCATTCCTGGTGCGGGTCGATCGTGGCCAGCATGCCGCCCGTGGGCACGCTGCTGGGGGTCTGCTGGGCGGCGGGGGTGATCAGGCTCAATCCGCCGCCGCGGCTGAAGATCAGCCGCGATCCGCTGGCAGCCGCGACGGCGTTGGTGGCCCCGGCCACCAGCGTGCTTTCGGCCCGCGTCCGCAGGTCGTAGAGCTTGATGCCCGGCTCAGTGCCGCCGCCCGCTGCGCCGCCGCCCGGCGCTCCGCGGCCCGAGCGGCGCACGAACGTCAACGTGGTGAGGTTCACAGCGTTCAAGTAACTGAACGATCCCGGCGCGACACCCGGCAGCGCGAACGCCCGCCGCTCGAAGCCCGCCAGATCGATGTACGACGCAGCGCCCACGGCCGCGCCTACTCGGCTGGCCAGGTCGCCGACGGCCGAGAGCACCTTGCGGCCGGAGAAATCCTCCTCGTCGTTCTTTGGCTGCCAAGGAAGGGCAGTGTCCTCCTTGAGCGGGACCATCATCAAGACGTCGCTGTTGGTGTAGACGAAGCCCAACCCCTCGCCCACGTCGTCGTACACCGGCGAGTCGAAGTGGCGGTGGCTGGCGAAGAACAGGTACTTGCCGTCGCGGCTGAAGGTCGGCCACGAGTCGTTGAACATGCCGGCCGTGGCCTGGCGGGCCTTGTTCTGCGCGACGTCGTAGAGCCAGATCGCGCTCACGCGGTTCTGGCCGTGCTTGATGTAGGCCAGCCAGGCAGAGTTGGGCGACCAGCTCAGGCGATGGTGCTGGGCCGTGGGGTCGGTGTCGATCTTCCGCGTCTTACCCGTCGTCAGCGAGTGGATCAGGATGTTGCCCGCCTTGTCGGCCAACGCGATCTGCTTAGAGTCGGGCGACCAGGTGGGATCGTAGTAATACGTCTGGCTGCCGGAGGTGAGCTGCTTGGTTTCGCCGCCGCCGTCGGACTGGGTGATGTACAGCTCGTACTCGCCGCTAGCATCGGAGAAGTACGCCACCCAGCGGCCATCGGGGCTCCAGGCCGGATCGCGCTCGGCGGCGCCGCTCGTGGCCGTGAGGTTGCGGGCGATGCCGCTGCCGGCCGGCAGCGTCCAGATATCGCCGCGGGCCTCGACCACCACCCGCTTGGCCTGCGGCGAAATATCGAAGGCCGTGATGAACTTGCTCACATCGACGCTGTGCGGCCGCAGCGTGCGCCGGTCGCCGGGGATTTGGATGTTGATCAACCGCCGGTTGCCCGAGGGAAGCTCGATCGCGGCCAGCCAAGGCCCGTACTGGAGGATGATCTCCCCCTCGCCGCGCGGGCCGGGGCCGATCGACGGCCACTTGACGTCGTACTCGCTGAAGTTGGTGATTTGCCGCCGCAGGCCCTTGGCCGGCTCGTAGGCCCAGATATTCAGCCGGTGTTCCGGCCCGCCGTCGCTGAGGTAATAGAGTGTCTTGCCCTGCCACATCGGTTGGGTATCGGTGCCCTCCCAATCGGTGACGCGCTTGGCCTGGCGGGTCTCGAGGTCCATCAGCCAGATGTCGGTGGCCATGCCGCCGCGATAGCGCTTCCAGGTGCGGCTGTCGATGGTGTGCGGCGTGTAGGCCAGGTAGCGGCCGTCGGGGCTGATCGCGCCGTTGGCCCCATAGGGCACCGGGCATTGGCGCGGCAGGCCGCCGCCGGGCGAGACGACGAACAACTGCGTCTGCCGCTGCAGCGGGGCCAGGCCGTCGAAGTAGAACAACAGGTCGCCGCCGGCCGTCCAGTCGCAAAGCTGCTCGTCGGCGGGATGGTGCGTCACCCGCTGCGGAATGCCGCCGGTGACCGGGATGGTGTACAGGTCTTTGTTGCCGTCGTAGTTGCCGACGAAAGCGATCTGCCGGCCATCGGGGCTGAACTTGGGAAAGCTCTCGGCCCCCGGCGGACTGGCCAACGGGCTGGCCAGGCCCCCTTCGCGCGGCGCAATCCAGATATCGTTGGCGTACACGAAGACGATGTGCTTGGCGCTGATGTCCGGATAGCGGAGCATGCCCGCGTCGGGTGAACGGACGGAGGGCGCCTCGAGCGGCCGGCGAATGCCGCCGGCCTCCTGGGCTGACGAGGTCCCCAGAGCCAAGGCAACGATTGTGACCGCGCAGCCAAGAGACCCAATCGCCTTCACGGATGATCCTCCGCCGTGGAATGTGCTGGGGATAATCAAGAGCGCACGGCGTGCTCATCGCTCATCGCCGCCGCTCATCGCCATGCCGCGCCCAGTCTCGAATCTACGCGGGTCGGAGGCCGGAAGCCAGCATCTTCGAGAGTAAGGCGGACACTCTTGTCCGCCGCAGCCACTCAGGCCGAAGGCCCATGACCGCGAGTCCCAGGACTGCGCCGTGGGCTTTCGAGCCGAGCGCCCTCGGTGCGAAGAAGAGCTTGGCGTCCGCCGGTCGAATGCCCAAGCAGCCGCAGTTTCAGCGTGGCGGACCACTTATTCGTGGTCCCGCCGCGCTGCGGCAGCACCACTTCCGGCGGACAATAGTGTCCGCCTTACTTCGGCTCCACCAGCCAAGCTCGCAGCTTGTCGCCGGAGGCGATCACCAGATGGGGCTTGCCGTCCACTTCCACGGCGGCGAAACCGGTGACGGCCGCGCCGACGTTGAACTGGTCCAGCGGCTTGCCGTCGCCGGCCACGAAGTGCAGCGAGCCGTCGGCCGCGGCGGCGATCCAGTGACGCTGCCCGCCGACCACCCGCCCGGCCGCGAGCTGCTCGAGCCCAGGCTTCTGGCCGGTCGGCAGCGGATAGGTCCAAACGTCCTTGCCCGCGGCCAGATCGACGCCGATTACCGCGTCGGTCACCTGGGCGTTATTCCCTTCCGGATTCACGTAGGCAAAGCCGGCGAAGACGTCCGCGTCTCCCTCCAAGCGGGCGGAGAGCAGCCAGCGGACCGCGCGCTGGCCGATGGCCATTTCGGGCGCGGGGGCGCCTTGATGATCCAGCGACGTGACCTTGCCGGGCTCGTGCACGCAGAACAGCCGGCGATGGTTCTCGGCGTCCGGTGCCGACGTGGCCAGGCTGACCACCTTGACCGGTTTGGCGCTCGCCCAGAGCTGCTGCCCTTGCAGCGACGCCGCCTGCACGCCCGCTTCGCTCAGGAAGCCGACGCACAGCTCCAGCTTGCCGTCGCCGTCGAGATCGGCCAGTTGCACGTCGCCGATCGCGGCCTGCGTGCCCTTGGGCGGGTAGTGGCCCAGCGGCTGCCACTGGTCGTCGAACACGAACACCTGCGGCTGTCCTGCGGCCGAGGCGGCGAAGAACCGCTTGCCTTGCCCATCGACGGCCGTGCGCAGGAAGGCGGCGGCCGTCTCGGGCGGCAGGTTCAGATCGTGCTTGGCCACGAGCTTGCCGTCGGCCGGGTTGATCTCGAGGACCGAGTGAAAATTGTCGATGGCCAGCAGCTTCGCCGGCCCGTCAGCCGCGGTCACGACGAGCAGATTGCCCGGCTGCACGGCCTCGCCGCAGGTCCAGCGCGGCGTGAGCTTCACGGTCTGCGGCTCGCTCTGGGGCGCGATCTTGACCTCGGCCTGGGGCGGCGCGTCGCCCGGCTCGGTCGGCTCCGGCGGCGGCTGCATCATCGACTTCTCGAACTCGGCGATCATCTCGGCATACAGGCTCTTGCCCGCCAGGAGGGCATCGATCTTGCCGCTCAGCTCGGCCACGGGATCGACCCCCTGGGCGGTCAGCCCGACGGCGCCGGCTTGGATTGTGCCGTCGGGGGCCAGCAGGATGCGGCTGGGAATGCCCGGCACCTTGAAGGTGCTGAAGGCGTGGAACTTCTCGTCGCGGGCCAGCGGCAGATCGACCTTCAGGGCCGCCAGCTTGGACTTCACCTGCTCATTGGTCACCTCCGGCTGGTCGATGCTCACGACCAGAAAGCGGACCTTGTCGTTGCCTTTGTACTTTTCGTGGGCCTTGGCAATGTCGGGCATCTTCTGCTGGCAGTACTCGCACCACGTGGCCCAGAAGTCGAGCACCACCACTTTGCCTTCCAGCGACTGGTCGGTGATCTTTGCCGCGTCGGCGCCTTGGGCGGCGGCCAGCGAGGCGAACTCGAAGGCGCCCGGCTTCTTGCCCAGCACCTCGGCGGGCGAGGGGCCGACGAATTGCTTGACTTCCTTGGCCCCGGCCGGTGGCTCGAAGTGGAAGGCGCTGTCGGGCAGCGGTTCGTTGAGCTTCGCTTCGGCAAACTCGGCCTGCACCACGACGTCGGTGACCGTGCCGTCTTGCTCCAGCATGCGGCGGAATGGCTCGGTGGGGTACTCGATGCGGCGCAGCACGCTCGTCGTCTGGCCGATCCAAAAGATCGTTTTGCCCTGCTCCATGCTGAGCTGCACGCGGTAGCACGGTTCCTCGCCGATGGCCGCCGGCTCGAGCAGCTCCGGCTCGCCGCTGACCGACGCGAGCAGATTGTCGAGGACCTTGTCATTGAGCAGGAACTCCAACTGCAGCGGCCCGCCGACCTGGCGTTCGTTGAGCGCGCTGCCGAGGAATTCGTCGCCGTAGATCTTTCCGGGCGTCAGCTTCTCCGGGGCGGCGGCCGTGCGGACGTAGCCGCGGACCGATTCGTGCACCGCACAGATCCGCTTGCCGTCGCAAACCACTTCGCCTTCGTAGGCCTTGAGCCACACCCGATTCGGCTGGGCGAAGGTGACCGAGAACGGGAAGGCGTGCTTGGTCTCTTTGTCGTTCAGCTTGTACTCGACGCGGGCCACCCCGCGATCGGAGTAGGTGACCGCCTGGCGATAGGTGGCCGCGACTTGCTCGAGCAGCTCCTTGCCGGACTTGGGGGCGGCGGCACTGCCGCTGGTGAGCGTGGCTTTGTTCACGGCGCCGCCCTGGTCGCTCGTCGAGTCACCGCAGCCCACGAGGGCGAGCAAGGCCAACGCGCCGCCCAGCGCGATCGTCGCGCCAGGCAGGGAAGTGAAAATGCTGCTGCGGGACATGTGCGGGACCTTCGTCGGTGGAAGAGAAGTGATTGGGCGGGCGGCGCGCCTCGCCGTGGCGCACGCGGCCCGCGTGCGTGGACTTAAGTTGTGCAAGCACGCGAGCCGCGTGCTCCACGAAAGCGCTCTTTGCGGATTTCGCGGCGGGCGGGACAATACCCTCGCCGTTGGAATGCGCCAACCGTAGAAAGGATTCGCCGGCCGCTAGCTCCCCGCCGGCAGCAGAGCTTCGCCGTGCAACGAGTCGGCCACTTCCTCGCCTATTGCCTCGTGCGGCTGCTGTTTTGCCTCGTGCAAGCATTGCCGCTGTCCTCGTGTCACGCGGCGGCCCGGCTGCTGGCCACGCTGCTGGGCGACGTGCTGGGCGTGCGGCGGAAGATTACCGACGAAAACCTGCGTCACGCCTTCCCGGATCTCGACCCCGCCGGTCGGCGGCGGCTGGCGCAGCGAATGTGGGAGCACCTGTTTCTGCTGGGCGTCGAAGTGGCCTACGCCGGCCGCAAGCTGCGGGGCGGCAACTATTGGCGCTACGTGCGGTTCGAGGGCGAGGCCCAGCTCACCCAGGCCCTGCTGGCCGACCGGCCGCTGATCCTGGTGACGGCCCACTTCGGCACGTTCGAGCTGGCCAGCTACACGATCGCGCTCTTCGGGCATCCGCTCTTCACCGTGGCCCGGCCGCTGGACAACCCGTATCTGGACCGGTTCATCAATCGCTTCCGCGAGAGCACCGGGCAGACGATGCTCTCGAAACAGAGCGACTACGAACGCATCCTCGGCCTGCTGGCTGCCGGGTCCACGGTCACCTTCGTGGCCGACCAGTACGCCGGCAGCAAGGGCTGCTGGGTCGACTTCTTCAACCGCCCGGCCTCAGCCCACAAGGCGATCGCGCTCTTCGCCCTACAGCACGACGCGCCAATTGTGGTAGGCTATTGCCGGCGGCTGGCAGGGCCGATGCAATGGGAATTGGCGCTGCAAGGAGTCTTCGACCCGCGCGAGGCCGACGACTCACTGGCCAGCGTCAAGCAAATCACCCAGTGGTACACGAAGCAGATCGAAGAAATGGTCCGCCGCGCTCCCGAGCAATACTGGTGGCTCCATCGGCGGTGGAAAGACCATCGAGCGCAGCACCGCAAGGCAAAGCAAGACGCCAAGGCGGCGTGAATGGGCCGAACATCGAACACTGAACATCGAACATCCAACATCGAACTTCCATCGCGTCGCACGTTCGATGTTCGATGTTGGGCGTTCGATGTTGGATGTTCATCGCAACCTGCCCCCTGACCTCCGACTCCTGACTCCGACTCCTGACTCCTGAACCCTGAACCCTGAACCCCGACTCCTGCCCCCCATGTCTCGACCGCAATGCTACGACGAGCTGGCCATCGGCGATCGTTGGCGCAGCCAGGGACGCACCATCACCCAGGCCGACGTGGTCAACTTCGCCTGCGTGACCGGTGACTTCGATCCCCTGCACGTCGATCACGAGGCCGCTCGCGAGTCCACCTTCGGGCAGCCGATCGCCCACGGCCTGCTCGGCCTGTCGTTCGTGGCCGGGCTGGGGCTGCACAGCCCGTGGGCGGCCACCGTGGCGTTCACGGGCATTCAAGAATGGCAATTCCGCAAGCCGCTCTACGTGGGGGACACGGTGCACGTGATCACGGAAATCCTCGACAAACGGCCGCACGGCCGCCGCCAGGGCGCGGTCACCTGGAAGCGGCAGCTCGTCAACCAGAAAGACGAGATCGTGCAAGAAGGCACGTTCCAAACCCTGGTCGCCATGGCCCACGCCGTGACCCACAAGATCGGCAAGCTCAACACCGAGGGCGCCGGCGAGCAGGTGTTCCGCGTGGCGTAGTGGCGTAGGGTGGGCATCGCCCACCAATGCGTAGGGTAGGACCAGGCCGCGCAGCGGCCGCCGGCCCACCGAGGCGCGAGTCAACGACGATCAGGGAGTGTCGTCGTCAGCATTCTTCCTTTGATCGACGTATCGGCCGGCGGGAGGCAGGAAGAGCAACGTGTCGCCCCCGTGGATGTGCCACGCGAGTCCGATCTGGCGCAGGTTATTCCTCTGCGCCGCTTGGCGCTCGGCCTCTCGCCGCGCATTACGATCGCCTAGCGAATAGCCGCCGCAAAACGTGGCCGCCACCGTCGTCGCCAGGAAGAGCGACTTAAGGCTCACTTGAAACCAGCGGCGTGGGCAAGGCTCGGTCATAGCAGTTTCTCCCTGAAATGCCCGTCGGCCAGGGATCGTCGTCGACAGATGGATCGGCCGATGGGTCTGCGAAGGCCATTATATTCTGTCCGCCGGGCCGGGCGGATATTAGATTAGCAATCGCGCAAAGCCTCCGTCCGGTGGGCCGGCGCTCGCTGCGCAAGCTGGTCCCACCCTACGGCGCGCAGCCGCCACGGGCTGAAGCCTTAAGTTTGCCCGGATCTTGGGAGT
>JBGQHD010000083.1:0-10546 GCA_041497795.1 Planctomycetia bacterium | reverse complement strand
CGACGTTGGACGTTGGACGTTCGATGTTGGACGTTCGAGAATCAGCTCCCGTTTCCATCCGACTGTCTTGCCGTGAGCCCTAAAGCGTCCGCGCGATCTCCTCGATCTTGTACGCCTCGAGCACGTCTCCTTCCTTGATGTCGTCGAAGCCGGCCAGCTTGATGCCGCATTCCAGCCCCTCGCGGACCTCGCGGGCGTCGTCCTTCTCGCGCTTCAGCGACTCCAGCGGATAATCGCCGATGATCGTGTTCTCGCGGATGACGCGGACGCGCACTTTGGCCTCGCGGCGGATCGTGCCCCGCATCACCCGGCAGCCGGCGATCGCCCCCACGCGGCTGATGTGGAACACCTTCTGCACCCAGGCGGCCCCCAGCTCTTTTTCCCGCTCCTCGGGCTTGAGCATGCCCTCCAGGGCGGCCTTCAGGTCCTCGGTGACGCGGTAGATGATGTCGTAACGGCGGATTTCCACGCCCCGCTCCTGCGCCAGGGCGCGGGCCTTTTCGTCCGGCACCACGTTGAAGGCGATAATGATCGCGTCCGAGGCGTCGGCCAGGTGCACGTCGGCCTCGCTCACGCCGCCGACGATGGCCTGGATGATCTTGATCTTCACCTCGGGGTGCTCGAGCTTGGTGAGCTCTTTTTCGATGGCCTCGATCGAGCCGCGCGTGTCGGCCCGCAGGATCAGGTGCAGCGTGGACACCTCGTCGGCGAACAACTGCTGCCCTTCCTCGAGCCGTTGCCGCAGACCGGCCAACGTGACGTGGGCGGCGAAGCCTCCCTGGCCCTTGGCCCGGCTGCGATCTTGCCGGGTCTGGGCGACTTCCCGCGCCTGGGCGATATCGTCCACGACGTAGAACCGCTCGCCGGCATTGGGCACGTCGTCCAGGCCGGTGACGTTGACCGGGGTGGAGGGGAGCGCTTCGTCGTGCTTGAGCCGGGGATTGATCGTGTCGTACATGGCCTTGACGCGGCCGTAGGCCGCGCCGCAGACCACGGTGTCGCCCACCCGCAGCGTGCCGTTTTGCACCATCAGCTTAACCACGACGCCGCGGCCTTCGTGGCGCTCGGCCTCCAGGCAGGTGCCGGTGGCCGCGTGCGTCGGATCGGCCTTGTAATCGTGCAGCTCGGCGATCGTCAGCAGCGTGTTGAGCAGCTCCTCGATGCCCACCCCGGTGAGCGCGCTGCATTTGACGACTTCCACGTCGCCGCCCCATTCCGAGGGGAGCAGCCCCTTGGCCGCCAACTGCTGCATCACGCGGTTGACGTCGATCCCGTACAAGTCGATCTTGTTGAGGGCCACGACGATCGGCACGTTGGCGGCCCGGGCGTGGCTCAGCGCCTCTTCGGTCTGCGGCATCACGCCGTCGTCGGCCGCCACCACCAGCACGGCGATGTCGGTCACGTTGGCCCCGCGGGCCCGCATCTCGGTGAAGGCCTCGTGCCCCGGCGTATCGACGAAGGCGATCGGCCGGCCGTTGTTCTCGACCCGATAGGCGCGGATGTGCTGCGTGATGCCGCCGGCCTCGCCCTCGGCCACTTTGAGGTTCAGAATCCGATCCAGCAGCGACGTCTTGCCGTGGTCCACGTGGCCCAGGAACGTGACCACCGGCGGGCGGGTCTGCAACTGCCCCCCGTCGCCATTCGTGGATTGAAACTCCTCGAGCAGTTCTGCTTCGGCATCGAAGGCCTTCTTGAATTCGACGGTCACGCCTAATTCGGCGGCCAGCAATTCGGCCGTCTCCCGATCGAGGGCCGCGTGCTTGTTCATCACGCCCACGCCAAGCTGCAAAAGGACCCGCAGCACGTCGCCCACGGAGCGACCGACGACCTGGGCGAAGCTGGTGACCGTGCAAGGCAGTTCCACAACCACCGCCGTTTTGCGTTCCGCCGCCGTGTTGCGGCCCGTATGTTTGATTTGCCGCTTATCCGGCCGGAACTCGCCCCCTTCTTCGTCCGACTTGACGCGGCGCTGCCGCTTGCGGCGGCGCTTTTCGGGGGTGATCGGCTCGGCTTCTTCTTCCCGACCGCGTCGTCCCCGCCCCGCGCCGGGCGCTTCCTGGCCCAGCGTCAACTTCCCCAGCAGGACGTCGGTCTTCTTCTTGGTGTCGGTTTTCTTGCGATTTTCCTCGAGTTGCTTGACCCGCTCGCGCAAGGCGCCGCCGCTGCCTGACTTGGCCGAACGGATGGCATCCAGCGGCAGCTTGATGTCGGGCTTCTGCGGAGTCGGCTCCGAGGGCTGCTTTTGCTTGGCAGGGGGCTGCCTGACCTCCGGCATGGCCGCCACGTGGATCACCGGGCCGCCATCGCCGCGGCCATCGGAGGGCCGCTTACCGGGCTCGCGCTTGCGGACCCGGGCCGCCAGATTGCGCAATTGACCCTGATTGGCGCCGGAAAGCAAGGGTGCTCGGTGAGACGCGGCCGCCGCAGGCGGCGACGCGCCCGGGGAAGAAGTTGACATGACCACGGGGTGCGCCGAATCGATCGCGCCTGGACTGCCCGCGGGGCCGGCGGCGCTCTCGGGCTCGACGGCGTGCGGCGGCAAATACGGCGGAGCAGCGATCGCGTCCGTGTCGACCGGCGAGGTGTCCTCGGCGACCGCCACGGGTGGCGCGTCTTCGACCGCGACGGCGTCACCCTCGTCGCGCGTGGTCCGCGCCTTGCGGGCCGCAGCCGAGGGAAGAGTTCGCACCGGCCTGAGAGGTTGCACCGCCGGCATCCGCGCCGCGGGGGCCGCGCGCGACGACGAGCCATCCAGATACGCTCGCAGCTTCGTCACTTCCTCGTCGGTGAGACTGGCCAGCGCAGACCCCTTCCCCTGAATCCCTGCCTTGGGGCAGAGTTCCCCGAGCTCCTTGCTGTCGATGTTGAGCTCTTTGGCGAGCGAGTAAATCCGCTGGGCCAAGTTCAGCCCTCCCTTGTGCCCCCACCAAGACATCCGCGAGCCAGGTCGCTCGGTTCGTGCCGCCGTGGGGGAAAGTCGTTAACTTTGCATAACCGCGGTCTCCTGCGAGGGACAGACCACCATACCCAAGCCCCGGTCCACGCACGCTGGGTTGACACGCGCCCCATGCGTTTTCCCGCCGGGAACTCATGACGCTTCTCCCGAGGGGCCTTCCTCGGATGCCGCTTCCGCCCCGGCGGGCGGCGAGCCGGTCGCCACCGCCTCGGCGGGTGATTTTTCGTGATCCAGAGGCTCGTGACTCGCGGGCTCAAGCGCGGCGCCGTTCGAGCCAGCGTCGGTCGCCACAGCGCCCGCAGCCGCGTCGCCCGCAGCCGCGTCGCCGCCGACGGCTGCGGCGCCATCGGCCGCGCTCTCGATGGCGTGCAACTCCGCCACCTTGCGGCTTTCCGCCGCCGCTTGTTCCCGATCGCGGCGACGCTGCTCGGCGGCCATCCGCTCGGCTTCGGCCGCCTTCACCTCGGCCTGCTGGCGAACGACCTCGACCTGCTCTTCGGTCAGGCCGCTCATCTCCATCAGTTGGTCCGTCTCGATGATGGACAGATCATCGTACGACAAAAACCCTTCGCCGACCAGTGCCTCGGCCACTTCGGGCGCGATTCCCTCCATCGCGCTGAAGCTGGCCACGGCGCGCTCGATCGATTCATCGAGCTCTTCGCGAGTCATGATCTCGATGTCCCAGCCGCACAGCTTGCTTCCCAGCCGCACGTTCTGGCCGCGCCGCCCGATCGCCAGCGAAAGCTGATCCTCGCGCACCAGCACGATCGCCCGGCCCAGCAACTGGCAGAGGATCACTTCGTCCACCTCGGCCGGCTGCAGGGCGTTGGGGATCAGCGCCTGCATGTCGTCGCTCCAGCGGACGATGTCGATCCGCTCGCCCGCCAGCTCGTCCACGATGTTCTTGATGCGGTTGCCGCGCACGCCGACGCAGGCTCCCACGCAATCCACGCGCTGGTCCGTGCTGCTCACCGCCACTTTGGTGCGATAGCCCGGTTCGCGGGCCATGGCGCGGATTTCGATGACGCCGTCGGCGATTTCGGGGATTTCCTGCTCGAACATCCGCTGCACCAGGTCGGTGCGGATGCGGCTGAGGATGATCTTCACCCGGCTGCCGGCCTTGCGGACCTCGAAGATCGTGGCCCGCACGCGCTCGCCGACGTGGTGCGTCTCGCCGGGGATTTGCTCGCTGCGCGGCAGGATGGCCTCGGTGTTGCTGAGCTGCACGGTGGCCGTGCCCCCTTCGTAGCGCTGCACGGTGCCGGTCACCAACTGCCCCGCTTCGGCGGAGTATTCGTCGAACAGCGAATCGCGCTCGGCCTCGCGGATTTTCTGGATCATCACCTGCTTGGCCGTCTGGGCGCCGATACGGCCGACCACTTCTTCGCTGAGCTGCTCGCCGTTGTGCGTGGCCGTCGTGACTCCGCTGGTGCGGTCAATCTGCACGACGACTTCCGATTCCTCGCCGTAGTGCTTGCGCAGCGCGGACACCAAGGCCGCCTCGATCGCCTCGCAGATCACCTCCTTGGGGATGTTCTTCTCGCGATGGATCGCGTCCACGATCCGCAGGACTTCGGTGGAATTCATGATCTTGTTGGCCGCCCGATGGTATTGGCTGCGATACAAGCCCTTCAGTTACAACGGATTATCCACTTTGGGGCAAGGTCAGATTCGCCCCGCTGGCCGCATCGAACACGTGAAGCCGCCGAGGGTCCAGCGACAGCCGCAAGGCGTCCCCCGCCCGCGGCATCTCGGCCGCATTCCACTTGACGGTCAGGCAATCGCGCACCGACCCGGTCCGCACGGGTTCGCTGCCTTCTCCCGACGACTTAGACGGCGGCGCCACGTAGACCACTTTGAAGTCGCCCGCCGACTCGACCAGCCGCACAACGCCGTCGATGTCAATGCCGTCGATGTCAATCAGCCTCTCCGCGATCACCCTCTCCGCGATCACCCTCTCCGCGGCGGTCTCGTCGCCGTGCAAGCTGCTCGTTACTTCCTTTCCTTCCCGTACTTCCTTTCCTTCCCGTTCCATCGCCGTGACGATGTGCTCCGGCCGAATTCCCAGCACCACACGGCGTCCTCGATGTTCCTGTAACGCATCCCAACGCGGCAGCGGCAACGACCAAGCGCCCGCACGGAATCTCAACTCCCCTTCCGGCGCTTCGAGCAACTCTCCCTCGATCAAGTTCATCGGTGGATTGCCGATGAACGCCGCCACGAATCGGTTGCTCGGCCGTTCGTACACGTCCCGCGGCGAGCCGACCTGCTGCAATCCGCCTTCGTGCATGACCGCCACGCGGTCGCCCAGCATCAGGGCCTCGGTCTGATCGTGCGTCACGCACACGACCGTCGCCCCGGTCGCCTGGTGCCACGCTTTCAACTCCCTGCGCAACTGGTTCCGCAGGGGCGCGTCCAAGCCGGTCAGCGGCTCATCCATGAGATAAACCGACGGACGGCGGACCATCGCCCGGCCCAGCGCCACGCGTTGCCGCTGGCCGTCGGAAAGCTGGCTTGGCAGCCGGTCGAGCAAGGCCCCGATGCCCAACTGGTCGGCCACGCCGCGGACGCGCTGATCCCGCTCGGCGAACCGCTCGCCCGCCTTTGCCACCCGTGCCGCTTTCAGCCACCCCCCAACCTTCCGCCACAGCAGCTCTGTCCAACCTCCGCCATCCCGCAGCCGCGCGCCCCACGCCAGGTTCTCGTACACCGTTAAGTGCGGGTACAAAGCGCCGCGCGGGAAGACCATCGCCACGTCCCGCTTGTCGGGCGACAATCCCGACACGCTCTTCCCAGCGACGCGCACCTCACCGGCGTCGGCCCGCTCCAGGCCGGCGATCAGGCGCAGCGTGGTGGTCTTGCCGCAGCCGCTCGGCCCCACGAGCGCCAGCAACTCCCCCTCCGCCACGCTGAGGCTCAGGTTGCGGACCGCGACGACATTACCCGGAAAGACCTTCGAAAGCGCTGCGAGGTCCAGCCGCGCCATAGGTCGCTCGCTGCGCGATCTCCGCCGCACTCAAAAACGAACAGCGCCTTGTGGCCGCCGGTCCGTGAAGACCGAAAACCACGCAGCGCCGTGTCTGCCCGAAAGCGTCTCCGCTTTCGGAAGCTCAGCGTTGTTAACCCAGTGGAATTATCCAGGCGCTGCCAGCAGTGTCAAGCCGAATCGAAAATGCGTGAAATTGCGGCGGTCTTCCTGGCTCCCAATCCCGTGCAACGCCCGACCCTCGGCCCTCGGCTCCACTCGCTGTCTTGCACCCCGGATCGGGGGACACGACAATTTCAGCAGGCGCCCAATTCACGATCTGCGTGTCGAGGCTGGGACGATGGGCATTTGGAACCTCTTGGGACGTCACGAAGCGCTGGCGGAAGCTCAGGTCGTGCCCGAGGCCCTCCGCTGCGTGCAGTGCGGCATCTGCTCGTACAACTGCCCCATCGGCATCGACGTCCGGGCGCATGCCTGGCGTGGACGCCCGATTCAAGACAGCCGTTGTCTGACCTGCGGGGAATGCGTCCAGCGCTGCCCTCGCGGAGTGCTCTCCTTCGAGCGCATGACGCCCTTCACTCAGGAGTGATCCCGTGGGCGCGGATCGTTTCCTGATGGTGGGCTCGGGGATCGCCGCCCTGGCGGCGGCCGAGGAAGTGCGACGGCGAGTGCCGCGCGCCTCGATCACTATGGTCAGCGAAGAGCCGCACGACTTCTATTCGCGCCCCGGCCTGGCGTACCTGCTCCGCAAGGACGTTCCCGAGAAGCAGCTCTTCATCCGCACCCCGGAAGACCTGCGCGCCCTGAAACTCCATCGGCTGCACGCCCGTGTCGAACAGCTCCTCTGCAACGAGCATCTCGTCGTCTTAACCAGCAGCGAGCAGGTGCCCTTCGATCGCTTGCTGCTGGCGACCGGCGCGCTGGCGGTGCCGCCGCCGTTTCCCGGTGGCGATCTGGCGGGCGTGGTCAAGCTCGACGGCCTCGATGACACCCGGCAGATCCTCAAGCTGGCCGGGCGACGCAAGACCGCCGTGGTGATCGGCGGCGGGATCACCGCGCTGGAACTGGCCGAGGGGCTGCGGGCACGCCGCATGCGCGTGCACTACTTCCTGCGGGGCGCCCGCTACTGGTCCGACGTGCTGGATGAAACCGAATCGCGCATTGTCCAAGACCGGCTGCAGCACGAGGGCGTGACGGTCCACACGAATACCCAGGTCAAACAGGCGCTCGGCAAGCACGGCCGAGTCTGCGGTGTCGAGACCCAGGCGGGCGACGTCGTCCCCTGCGACCTGCTGGCCGTGGCCATCGGCGTGCGGCCGCGGACGGAACTCGCCATTCGCGCCGGCTTAAAGGTGGACCGCGGCGTCCTGGTCGATCAATACTTGCAGGCCAGCGCCCCGGACATCTTCGCCGCCGGCGACGTGGCCCAGGTCTACGACCCGCACAGCGGCCGCGCCACGCTCGATGTGTTGTGGCCCACGGCCCTGGCGCAGGGACAGGTCGCCGGGGCCAACATGGCCGGCGCGCGGACCGCTTACACCAAAGGGGTCGCCTCGAATGTGACGCAACTGGCGGGCCTACGGGTCACGATCATCGGGGCCGTCGGCGACGGGCAGACGGAGGACCTGGTGGCCATTGCCCGCGGAGACAGCGAAGCGTGGCGGCTGCTGCCCGAGGCCTGGGTGCTCACGAGTCGCGATGACGTCAACCGCGTGCGTCTAATGATCGGCGAGCGCGCGATTGTGGGCGCCCTGGTGATGGGCGATCAGACCTGGTCGCGGCCGCTGCACCGCCTGATTGTCGAGGGGATCGACGTCACGCCCATTCGCCCCGCGCTGATACGCGGCGGCGCCGAGGCGCTGGAGCACCTGGCTGGTTTCTACAGGCAGTGGGAGCAGGACCAGTCCTTGGCCGCGGCGCAGGGCGAGGTGCAGCGCCGCTGACGGGTCCGACAGAACTTGGGAGCCATGGATTCATGTTGCGCCGACCGGCATCCGCGCTGGCCTTCTCGATGATCGCCGTCTTGGCGGTCACGCTGGCGTATGCCTGCCTGACGCGAAGTGGCGTCCCCAAGGCCAGCAGCCTGACCGGCCACGTGCTGGGGATCGTGGGCCTGCTATTGATGCTCAGCACCGAGCTTTTGTATTCGCTCCGCAAGCGCGTGCGGCGGCTGACGCTCGGACGGATGAGCGTCTGGCTGGAGGCGCACATCTTCACCGGCATCGTCGGCTCGTACCTGGTGCTGCTGCATTCCGGGGGAAAGTTCCACGGCTTGGCCGGCGCGACCGCGGTATTGACCGTCGTCATCGTCGCCAGCGGCTTCGTCGGGCGTTACCTCTACACGGCCATGCCTCGCACCCTCGACGGCGTCGAAGTGACGGTCCGCGAGATGGAGGAGCACATCGCCACGCTGGACGAGCGACTGCGCGTGCTGGGAGTCAGTCTCTTGGGCCGGGAAGCCCTCTCGGCGGCCATGGAGGTGCCCCGCCGCGGCTGGCTAATCGTGCTGGGGCGCGGTTTCCTGCGGTGGCGGCATGGGCGTCGCTTACGCCGCAGCATTCAGAGACTCAGCGTCACCGATCGCGTCCGCGCGGCGCCGCTCGAAAAGCTGCTGACGGATCGCTATCGCCTGCTGCTGCAAATCCAGGCGCTGCCCACCACGCGGCGGCTGCTCTCCGTCTGGCACATGGCGCACGTGCCGTTGGGGGTGGTGCTCTTCACCCTGGCGTTTGTTCACGTCGGCGGCGCGGTGTATTATGCGACGCTGTTGAAATGAAGGTGGCCCCACATGCGACCGCTTGGCCTCATCACGCCGGGACGCGTCCTCGCACTGCTTTCGCTGTGCGTCATCGGGGTAGGTCTTCAGATCAACGGCGGGCAGATGTTCAGCCCCGGTGAGCTGAACGACCAAGGCCGACGCGGCGTGACGTTGGGCGGCGTCGCCGCGCACGCGGACCTGGGGCGCAAGTGCTCCGCCTGCCATGTGTCCCCGTGGAGCGGCGGCACCATGGCCGGCCGCTGTCTCGACTGCCATGCCGACGTGCGCCGGCAGCTCGACGCACATCAGCCCCTGCACGGCTCGTTCTCCGACGGCAGGCAGTGCCGCGGCTGTCACACCGAGCACGCCGGCGCGCACGGCGTGCTGACCACCTTCGGCAAGTTCGACCACGACCTGACGGACTTCAAGCTGACGGGCAAGCATACGACCGTCGGCTGCGCGGCGTGCCACGTCAACAGTGTCTTCGTCGGCACGGCGAAATCGTGCGCGGCCTGCCACGCCGAACCGCAGACGCACCAAGGGCGCTTCGGCACGAACTGCGCCCAATGTCACTCGACGACGACTTGGCACGGCACGGATCGTGGGCCTGGATTCAACCACAACTTGTCGCAGTTCAAATTGACCGGCAAGCATGCGACCGTCGCCTGCGCGGCGTGTCACGTCAACAACGTCTTTCAAGGCACGGCGAAGACCTGCGCGGCGTGCCATTCCGAGCCGCAATCGCACAAGGGACGTTTCGGCAACGACTGCGCGCAGTGCCATTCGACCAGCACTTGGGTCGGCGCGACGTTCAAGCACACCTTCCCGCTCGACCATCACAATAAGCGGCAGCAGATTGTTTGCGCGACCTGTCACGCGCGCGGCGACGACTTCCACAGCTACACGTGCTACGGCTGCCACGCGCACGAGCAGAGCAAGATGGAACGAAAGCACGCCCGGCTCAATGTGGCGGAGCTGGCCCAGTGCGCCCGCTGCCACCCTACGGGCCACGAGCACAAAGGGGACCGCGGCCGAGATCGCGAGTGGGAGAAGCAAGAACGCGACCGGAAGAAAGCGGAGCGCGACCTGGAGAAGTGGCTCAATCAGGGCAAGAACAGGGATGACGACGAGTGATTCCCGCGGGCGCAGAAGGCAGGCCTTCAATCGCTGCTCGCGCCCACGGCTCAATCCCGCCAGGCCCGTACCACCATGCCATCGGTCTCCTGAGTCAGCGGGCGGCCCTCGAAATCTCCGTCGATCTGCCAGCGATCGAAGCCGGCGGCCCGCAGCAGCAGCTCCATCTCGCCCTTGTAAATCCAGCGAACGCTGGTGGCCGAGCGGTGCGTCGCGATGACATTGCCCCGTTCGTCGAGTTCTTCTGCTTCGTTGAGCGACCGCTGAATCTGCTCGACGCGGTCAAAGCTGCGGGTATCCCACATTCGCAAGGGCAGGCCGGTTTGCGGGTGCTTGATCTCCAGCTCCAGGACACGCTCGCCGTTGGGGGCACCGATGATGTACAGGCCGGGAAAGTACGCGTCCAGCGCCAGCAACCCGCCGGGAGACAGATGGTCGTGGCAGCAGCGGAGCGCCGCGATCTGCGCGGCGGTGGTCAGATTGTGGACGAAGGAGTTGCCGGGGATCATCACCAGCGCGAAGCGGCGATCGAGCCGAAACTCGCCCATGCTGCCCTGATGGAGCGTCGGAGTGAAGCCGCGCTGGCGGGCCTTTTGCCGAAGCCGGTCGAGCATCGGGGCGCTAAGGTCCACCACCTCGATATCGACGCCGGCCTCGAGGCAGGGCAACAGGATGCGGCCGGTGCCGCAGGCCACGTCGAGCACCGGCCCGG
>JBGQHD010000082.1:0-10555 GCA_041497795.1 Planctomycetia bacterium | reverse complement strand
GCAAGGGGACGCTTCGGACCCAGCGGATCGAGGTTCAACAACGAGGCCTCGAGTCGCTGGCTCGTGAGCAGCAGCGCCTGGATGTCCGGGTGACGGTCCTCCATGTACGTCCGCTTGTGGGCTAGCAGCCGGTCGCATTCCGCCAGTTCGCGGCGGATCTCGTTGGGATCGATCTCATTCTCGGCGCTGGCCCGCACCACCCCTTGCTCGCCGCGCGGGCGAGGCGTCGGCAGCACCAATAATTGGCGGCGATACGGATCGGACCAGCGGCCGTCGGCCGACAGCCGCACGGTCTGCGGCAGGACCTCGTCCAGGAATCGGCGGATGTCCAGATCGAGCTGCTGCTTGTCCAGCACGGCTTGCTCCATTTCCCGCCGGGCGGCGGTCCAGGTTTGCCACGAGTGCTGCTTGACGCGGGCCTGGTGGACGGCGGCGCACCGCTCGGCCAGCTCGTTGGTCACCGCGCTGGCCCGCGAGCCGTCCTCGTCGCGGTACCTCACCTGCACGCGGACGTCGCCCGCCTCGCTCCGCCGGGCGTCCACTTTGACCCGCGGCGCGGCCCACTCGTTCAATCCCAGCTTGGTCAGTGCAGGCAGCAGGCAGTCGCGGGCCAGCAGCTCGGACGCGAGTGCCTCGGCGTTCACCTCCGGCATCTCCCCGCCGGCCCGCAGCAGGACCGTCGTCTCGGCCTGGTGGACCGAGAGCAGATGGCCCGAGACGACGACCGCCAGCAGAAACACGCTGACGGCCACGATGCCGAACAAATACAGCCGCGACGACCCGCGGGCGGCGGTGCGCTGAGCGTCGAACGTGGTGCTAGCCATGGCCAAGGGTTTTTCTGACGCCGGCTTCGCGGCACGTCCCCGGCCTGCCAGCGGCCGGGCGACCCGCGGAAGCGGAATAAGCCACCACGTTGATCGGCCGCGAGCCATTGGAGCTTGAGTCGAACCGGCCGCACAGACGGCGAATCCAGGCAACTTTGCCCAGACGGCGACGGCGCCGCCAGCGAAGCCAGCGCGGGCTTGTCATTCTGAGCGCAGCGAGGAATCCGGGCGCCGTGCAGCGCGCGGAGATAGCAGCTAGAATGCTCCCGCCGGCCCGTAAATCCTGCGTGAAGGGAGCACCGCTATGCACCGCTGCTACCAGTTCAGCCTTCGATCGCTGTTTGCCTTGATGCTTGCGGTGGCAGCCTATTGCGGCGGCTGGGCCGCTGCGCGCAAGAACGTCGATCGCGAGGTGGAAGAAGCCCGCCGCGCGGCCACGGAAGCGGCCCAGCCCAGCCAGGAGAAAATGTTGATGTGCTTCGGCGAGGGCAGCGTGCACCCGGTGCCATTCAACGTCGATCCCGTGCTCTGGATCCGCCTGGGCAATCGATCCGAAGGTCAATCGGTCGAGCTACCGTGAGTTCCCGGTGATCTGCCGCACCAACTCCTCCACGGACGCCGCCTCAAGACAGGGCACGCACGCCAAGTGCGAGAAGCGGCATAACCGCTGCCCCGGCTAATTCCGTTCGTCCCGCCGGAGCGGGAAAACGCGGCGGACTCTCGCTCCGTTCGCATCGCGAGCTAAGCTTCCAATGGACGGCCACGGCAAGCCGGGCTTCTCGCGGCGCGCCAGCCACATCTCCGTCTTTCGCGTCACTCGTCTCGATCAGCGGCGAATCCCACACGAGGAGTTTCGCATCCTTGCCCGCACGGCTCCCAGTGGAGCCGACCACTTAGCAGCGGTCTTCTCCATGCGGGTCGCGAAGAGTTGACATGGCGGCGCAGGCCGCCTTTGCCCGTGGCACGTGGTTGCTGCCAGTCGCGTGGGCGAGTCTCTCCGAGACTCGCATCGCGTCTCGGAGAGACGCGGCCACGTGACGCGGCCTCATCACCCAACCTTCTTTTACGAGCACTTCCATGCGCATTCTGATCGCCGATGACGATGAAAACCTGGTGGACGCACTGGCTCGCCGCTGCGAGCGGCTGGGGTTCGAAGTCGACCGGGCTCACGATGGGGCCACGGCCTTGGACAGCATCGACCGGGTCGAGCCCGATCTGGTGATTCTGGACGTGAACATGCCCGGCGGCAGCGGCATCAGTCTGTGCCAAATGATGGCCGGCGACGATCTGCTGCGCGACATCCCGGTGATCATCATGACCGGCCGGCAGGACGAGGAGACCATCCGCGGCTGTCACGAGCTGATGGCCTATTACGTGCTGAAGTCGCCCGACGTGTGGACGCGGTTGGAACCGTTGATCGGAGAACTGCTCGCCTCTCCGCCGAGCGACGCGCCCGTTCGTGCGCCATCCGCGCATCAGGCCACCGCGCACCAGGTCACCGCGCACCAGGTCACCGCGCACCAAGCCACTGCGCATCCGGACGAGGGGTATCTCGACGCCGTGCTGGCGGCATTGCGCGACGACACCACGTATCTCGCCGTCCCCTCCGACGACGCGGGGCCGGGAAGCCCGACTCCGCGCGTGCTTTGCATCGAGGATGATCGCGATTTCTCGTTGGCGATGAAGCGTCGCCTCGAAGAGCGGGGCGTGGAGGTGCGGCAAGCGTTCTCCGGCATGGAGGGCTACCGCTAGGCCTTCACGAACCAGGTCCAGGCGATCGTGCTCGACTACGAAATGCCGGACGGCAACGGGGACTATGTGTTGCGGCGACTAGACGAGAATCCCCTGACGTGCGACATCCCCGTGATCGCGCTGACCGGCCACCGCGACAAGCCCCTGGAGCGAAAGCTGATCGGCCTGGGCGTGAAGAGCGTGTTGAGCAAGCCGCCCGATTGGGAGCGGCTCTGGTCCGAGCTGCGGCCGCACGTGCGCCAAAACTCTGAGGCTCTCGAACTCGCGCCGTCGCCTGCCACGCGCTCGCATCGGCGCAGCCCCACGCGCCCGACCGGATCATCGGCCGCCGATGGGGATTAGTGATATAAGAACAGCGGCGCTGGACTGAGCTTGAGCATCGTTCGCGTGACCGAACCGAAGAAGAACTCTTTCCAGGTGGGCTGGCCGTACGATCCCATGACCACGAGGGCGGGATGGAGCTGGCGGACCTGAGCGAGCAGCACCTCTCCGGGCGGGGAGTCGGATACCAGCCCTTGGGCTTCCACGATCACGTCGTGGAACCGCAGGAACTCCGCGGCGCGGTCGGCGCGCCGGGCCGCCGCGAGCTGGTTCGCTCCGATGCACAGCACGTGGACTTGCTGACCTGTCGCCAAGCGCGTTGCCTGGAAAGCCTGAAGCGCCCGAGCGGCTTGCAGACTGCCGTCGTAGGCCACCAGGATGGATTTGCCGGCGGTGAGCGCCAACGGCACGGTGACCACCGGCCGCGGACTGTGTTTGAGGACCTGAAACAGCGTCTCGTCGGTCCCTTCGACGCTGTCCACGTGAAAGAACGTCTGGCGACCGAGCAAGACCAGGTCGTAGCGCTGGGCCTCGAGCACGATCTTATCGGCGGGCAGGCCGACGTCCTCCAACAGCTTGAAGGCGACGCCCGCCCGGCTGCACTCCGACGTGAACCCTTGGAGGAATTTCTCGACCTTGCGGCGGGCGTCGGCCAAGAGGGCTTCGTCGCGCTGAATCTTGAATTGTCCGACCCCGAGCGGCATGGGCTCTGGTCCGCGGATGGTCGGCTCATCGATAATCCCCAGGCCGACCAGCAGTGCGTCGCACTGCTGGGCCCAGCGGATCCCCAGTTCCACGGCCGCCGTGCTGTACGGCGACCCATCCAGGCCGACGAGGATGCTCTTTAACACGTGACGTTTCCTTGGAAGGCGAAGGACTACGCGGTCACTTGACCAGCAGCACCGGGCAAGGGCAGAAGGTCGCAACCTGATAGCTGATGGTGGCCCAGCTCCTGCCTGGCTGGCTCATGTCGATGGGGTGGGAGCTCATCACCACCAAATCCACTCCGTGTTCCTGCGCATAGCGGACGATCACCGGGCCACGCCGGCCGTACAAGACTTGCGTCTGGACAGCCACCTTCTTTTCGGTCAGCGAGCGCCCGGCCTCAGCCAGCTTCCGCTCGGCTTGCCGCTCGAGCATGGCGTAGAAGTCGTCGATCTCCTTCCCGCTGGCATGCTCGATCGTTTCAATCACGTGCAACAAGCTGACCTGCGCACCACCTTGCTGGGCCATGCGACAGGCAATGTTCAGGGCCGTGGCGTTCTTGTCCGTAAAGTCCAGCGGCACCAAGATGTGGGCGAATAGCGTGTCCATGGCAGGCTCACGGAGTCAACGTTCGAATCTCCCCTATCGCCATCCGCAATGAACGTGCCATTCGGAGTCGTGGGATGGTCGCCGCTCCGATGTCCTCCAAGGCCGGGCAGGATCAATGATAAAGGAACACCGGCACCGGGCTTTCCCCCACCAGCCGCGACGTGGCGGATCCCAGGAGGAACTCCTGCCAGGCCGGCTTGCCGTGGGCGCCCATCACCAGCAACTGGATGTCGCGGCGCTGGATCTCATCGAGAATCGCCGCCGCCACCGAATCGGTCCGGACCACGGCGTGCACGTGGGCCGAGATGCCCTGGAACGCCAGAAAGTCGCGGGCCCGATCGGCCGTCCGCGCGGCCGCGACCGAGTCGGCGGCGTCGACGGTCAAAATGTGGACGTCCCCCAATTGGTGCAAGCCGGTCGAGGCGAACGCGTACAGCGCCCTGGCCGCCGGAACGCTGCCGTCGTAGGCGATCAGAATCCCGCCGGTCGCCGGCGGCGTCTGATCGGGCACCACGACCACCGGCCGCGGGGTGCAGCGTAGTACGCTGCTGAGCGTCTGGTGCCGGTCCTTTTGCTCCTGGTAGCAGGCGTGGCGGCCCATGAGCAGCAGGTCGTAGCGCTGCGCCTCGCGGAGGATTTGCTCCCCGGGCGTGCCGACGTCTTCCAACAGTTTGTGGGCCACACCCGCCTCGGTGCAACGCAGCGTGAAACGTTCGAGAACCTCTTCGACCTCGTGGCGGGCCCGGGCCACCCATTGCTCTTGCAGCTTCTCCAGGTAGCCGCCCGGCCGGCCCGGGCTCGGCCGCCGCAGACTGGGCTCATCGACCACCGTCACGCCCACGAGCAGGCAGTCGAATTGCCGCGCCCAGCGAATCCCCAGCTCCACCAAGACGGAGTGGTCCGTGGTTCCATCGAGACATGCCAGAAGAGTGTGCAGCATGGGAGACCTCCGGTTACGGGCCGCGACCGTCGTCATTCCTCCTCGACCACCGGCCGAGACCTGACCAACATGGTAATCCGCTCCAGTTTGCCATCGACGTTGAGCACGTTCGGCCAGGAGATCACCCGGCCGCTGTCGCCGCCGACGCGGACGACCAAATCACCCGTGCCCGTCATGTGGCTTAAGCCGACGCGGCACGCCAGTCCCTTGGGAACCAACAACCGCAGCGGGCGCAGGAAGCCCAGCCCCAGGAAGTGGTGGCGGAAGAGATCTTCCTTTTCCTTTTCGAAGGTCATGTTGGTCGTGTCGTAGACGACCTCTCCCTCGCCGATTTCTTCCACCATCTTCAGTTGTCCGAACTCAATTTCCATGTAGGTCAGCCGAGAGTAGACGAACGTCATGAACAGCCAGATCAGGAACAGCGCCGAGGCGATGAAGAGATAGCCGTCGAAACTGATGTAGATATCCGGCAGCGTGTAAATCACGTGCCTGGCCCACCACAACACGTGCCACCCGGGCAAAAGCAGGTGCACCGTCACCAGCAGCAGCAGCAAGCCGACCCCCGACGCCAAAAAGAAATACGCCCGAAACCCGCGCCACAACACATTGCTATGGAAGTACACGAAGCACAGGACGATGGCGAAGACAAACCCCAGGTACTTGTGGCGGGCCAGGCGGACGTGCGGTTGGTTCGGCGGGCCGAGCGGCTGGTCCGGCTCCTCGGGGTGGGTGGGATACAAGTGTTTCTCAGCCGGTAGCACGATCCCCTCGCGGGCCTCCGTGTCACCGCCAGCGGATTGCACCACCCAGTCTCGCCGGGCTTCAGCCCCCTGCGGCACCCACATCAACCGTCCACCGTCGAGATAAGTCACGAGCGCGAAGATGAAGCCCGCCACCCACACCGGCCACCAGTAGAAGACCGGCGAGTAGCTGTAGATGATCAGCCTCTCTTCCGCGGCGTTAACCGCTGAGTTGGCTATCGGGCGGTGATGAGCGTGCAGGGTCATGGCGGTTTCCAAGCGCGTTTCATAACTCCCTCTCCCCACTTTTGGGGAGAGGGCTGGAGGGGAAATCGGTGCGAAAGCACCCCTCACCCAACTTCTACTGCTCAGCAAGCCTTATGCCGATGCCGCAGGGCAGCCGACGACGTGTGCCCCGCCTCGACTTCGCCCGCGGAACGCCCATTCACTGTCTCATCCGTCACGGCCCGCCGCGCGCCGTTGGCGGCGAGAAGTGGGCGGAAGCGAAGCGCGGCGTGCGAGTCCGCACGCCGCCAACGAGGTCGTGCTCTCGCTCAGCAGCATCGTCGTCGCTTCCAGCGCGGACGTGCCAATCTGTTCCGGCCAAAAAACCGCGATCGAGGCCAGGCCCGCTTGGCTTTTTGACGCGTTGCCGCCGGCCGGGGCGCCGTCGAGGCCGTCGGCACGACGTGTGCTGACAAAAACGTCGATCCGTCGCTGCCCGGCTACGTCGGCAAGCGTTACTTGCAGGACTATCTGGCCACCGGCGACCTCGAGCGCGACCTGGGCTGGCAGCTCTCGCCGGCCAACACGCACGTTTTTCTCTGCGGCAGTCCCGAGATAATCGGCGCGCCTCAGCGCACGTATGATCGGCAGGGTCGTTTTCCTCAGCCCCTGGGCATGGTAGAAGTTCTGGAGCGCCGCGGCTTCCGCGTGGATCAACCCCACGAGCCCGGCAACATCCATTACGAGAGGTATTGGTGACAGGGGGCCAAGAGGCAACGCGGGGCCAAGAGGCAACGCGGAGCGAAACAGCGCTCTGGGCGGGCCGCGCGGAAGATCTGTTCCGCGCCTTGGCCACCGGACCGCAAGGGCTCTCCCCCGAGGAGGCCGATTCGCGGCGTTTGCGCCACGTGCGTCGCTCCGCCGACGGGCCGGCGGCCTGGCGGGCGGCGCGGATTCTGGCCACCCAGTTCCGCAGTCCGCTGACGATCATTCTCATCGCCGCGGCCGCTCTGTCGCTGTTCCTGCGGGATAACACCGACGCGGCGATCATCTTGACGATCGTGCTAGCTGGCGCCGGCCTGGGATTCTGGCAAGAATACACCGCCGCCAATGCCCTGGCCGCGCTCTTGGCGCTGGTGAGCAGCAAGGTCACCGTGCTGCGCGGCGGCCGCGAGCTGGACGTGGAGGCCGACGAGATCGTGCCGGGGGATATCGTGCTGCTTTCGGCGGGCTCAAAGGTCCCCGGCGATTGCCGGCTGCTGGAAGCCAAGGACCTGTTCGTCAACGAGTCGACCCTGACCGGCGAGACCTACGCGGTCGAGAAGCAACCCGGTGAGCTGCCGCCCGACACGCCGCTGGCCAGGCGCTCCAACGTGCTGTTCCACGGCACGCACGTGGTCTGCGGCACGGCCCGGGCCGTGGTCGCGCGGACGGGCGAAGCCACGGAGCTGGGCCGCATCAGCCAGCGCCTGCGGCTGCGGCCGCCGGAGACCGACTTCGAGCGCGGCGTGCGGCGGTTCGGCTACTTCCTCATGGAAGTGACCTTGCTGCTGGTGCTGACCATCTTCGCCATTCACGTGGCGACGCGCGAGTCGGCGATGGAGTCGCTGCTCTTCGCGCTGGCCCTGGCCGTGGGGCTCACGCCGCAGCTCCTGCCGGCCGTCATCGCCGTGAACTTGTCGCACGGCGCTCGCCGGCTGGCGGCCTGCCAGGTGATCGTCCGCCGGCTGGCCTCGATCGAGAACTTCGGCGCCATGACGGTCCTCTGCTCCGATAAAACCGGCACTCTGACGGAAGGGACGGTCCGCTTCGATCGGGCCGTGGACTATACCGGCCAGAACAATGAGCGGGCGACGCGGCTCGCCTGGCTCAACGCCCGCTACGAGACCGGGTTTGCCAACCCCATCGACGAGGCGCTGCGCGGCTTGCCAGCCCACGAGGGCGACTTCGAGAAACTGGATGAAATTCCCTACGACTTCCTCCGCAAGCGGCTCAGCGTGCTGGTGCGGGACGGGCAGCGGCGACTGCTAATCACCAAGGGCGCCGTGGAGAATGTGTTGGCCATCACCACGCGGGCTGAAACGGCCTCGGGCGAATCGGTCGAGCTGGCAGCGGCGCGGCCCCAGATCGACGCGCTGTATCAGGAATTGGGGTCGCACGGCTACCGGACGCTGGCGGTCGCCTACCGGGAGATCGCCGCCGATCGCGTGCAGCGCAGCGACGAAGACGAGATGACGTTCGTCGGCCTGTTGGCCCTCCGCGATCCGCCCAAGCCGGGTGTCGCCGCCACGATCCGCCAGCTCCAGTCGCTCGGCGTCACGCTGAAGATGATCACCGGCGACAACCGGCTCGTGGCCGCCAACGTGGCCGAGCAGGTCGGCCTGGATGGCCCGCGGATCCTTGTCGGCGAAGCCCTGCGTCAGCTCAGCGACGACGCGCTGTTGCACCAGGCCGGGCAGGTGGACGTGTTCGCGGAGATCGAGCCGAACCAGAAAGAGCGGATCATCCTGGCGCTGAAGAAAGCCGGGCACGTGGTGGGCTACTTGGGCGACGGCATCAACGACGCCACCGCCCTGCACGCCGCCGACGTCGGCATCTCGGTCGATCAAGCGGTGGACGTGGCCAAGGAGGCCGCCGACATCGTGCTCTTGCGGCGCGACCTGGACGTGCTGGTGGATGGCGTCCGCGAAGGGCGGGCGACCTTCGCCAACACGCTCAAGTACATCTTTCTGGCCACCAGCGCGAACTTCGGCAACATGTTCAGCATGGCCGGCGTATCGCTCTTCTTGCCGTTCTTGCCGCTGCTCCCCAAGCAGATCCTGCTCACCAACCTGCTCACCGACCTGCCCGAGATGACCATCGCCCGCGACTCGGTCGATGCCGAGATGACCGCCCGGCCGCAGCGTTGGAACATCGGGCTGCTGCAGCGGTTCATGTTGGTGTTTGGCGCGCTCAGCTCGGTGTTCGACTACCTCACCTTCGCCGTGCTGCTGGGGTGGCTGCGGTCGGGAGAGGAGGAGTTCCGCACGGGCTGGTTCGTCGAGTCGGTGGTGTCGGCCTGCGTGGCGGTGCTCGTCGTCCGCAGCCGGCGGCCGTTGTGGCAAAGTCAGCCGGCTCGGTTGCTGCTCGTCGTTACGGCGGTGGTGATCGCGGCCAGTATCGCTTTACCGTACACGCCGCTGGCCCGGCCGCTGGGTTTTACGCCCCTGCCGCTTGGATTTCTGGCGGCGATGTTGGCCATCGTGCTTCTGTACGCAGCATCCGCGGAGCTTGTGAAACGCTGGTTCTATCGGAGCTCGCGCAGTTCTTTACTCGCCTCCCCGCCAAAATGAGGAGGCGGTATGCTGCCGCCTGCCGAAACTGTGCACGACGGACCAAGACGGACCACGAGGACGGGCAGGATACCGAACCTTTCGCCGGGGCGATTGTCGTTGGCGAGCGGTTCAAACGACGACAATTCCGATCAGCGACAACGCCGATCAGCGGCAGCCGCGCTGCCACCGCTCCGCCGCCCATGCGCTCGCGCGATGGGGTCGGCCCAGTTCACCACGCACGAACGCGCCATGCCATTGCCGATCGAATCGCAGGGCACCCTGCGGCCCATGCTTCGGCTGGCGCTGCCGGTGTTGGCCGAGCAATTCCTGGCCACGCTGGTGATGTACTCCGACACGATCCTGGCCGGCCAGTATCTGGACCAGTCGGCGCTGGCGGCGATGGCCCTGTTGGCCTACTTCATGTGGCTGGTGACCGGGCTGTTCGCTTTCGTGGCCATCGGCTCGTTGGCGCTGACGGCCCGGCTTATCGGTGGCGGCGACCTGGAGATGGCGCGGCGCACGACCAATCAATCGCTCGTCGCCGGCCTGGCTTTGTCGCTGTTGATCGGCGGCGCGCTGGTGTCGTTCCTCGAGCCGACGATCGATTTGCTCAATGCCGAACCAGAGGTCGCACGGCTGACCGCCCGCTATTTGTACTTCCTGCTGCCGGTGCTCCCGGCGGTCATGCTAACCCAGGTTGGCCCGGCGTGTCTGCGGGGCGCGGGCGACACCGTGACCGGCATGATTGCCATGGGGGTGGTCAACATCGTCAACGTGGCCGTGGCGTGGGGGCTGATTTGCCCGGCTTGGGCCGCTTGGCGGCAGAGCGTGGGCTTGCCCGAGCTGGGCTGGGACGGCTTGGCCGTCGGGGCCGCCGTCGGCTACGGGGCGGGCGGATTGCTGATGCTGGTGCAGCTTAGCCGAGGCCGGGCAGGGCTGCGGATCGTTCCGCGCTGGCTGCGGCCCGATTGGAGTTTGACCCGACGCATCCTGCGGATCGGCATCCCCGGCGGCTGCGACATCTTGATGGCCGTCGGTTGCCAGTTGTGGTTCGTCTCGATCATCTTCCACTTGGGCAGCACTGCGGCGGCGGCCCACGGCGTGGCGGTGCGGATCGAGTCGCTG
>JBGQHD010000081.1:0-10574 GCA_041497795.1 Planctomycetia bacterium | reverse complement strand
GTCCCGCCTGGCGTGCAGCCATTGCTCGAACTGGTCCAGCACGATCAGGACTTTTCGGCCTGTGGGCGGGGTGGCACGCTCTGAGCATGGATGCGAAGGGCGTGGCGTCACTGCTCCACGCCCATCACGTCCATGTTCTGGGCGTGCCACCCAGTCGTGCCCCCGCCGCAGCGCTGCCAATGTGTCTGTCAGGCTGAGCGTGGGGTCTACCGCGGGGCAGCGCTTCCGCAGCGTATTGAGCAGGCGGGTTTCGGTCTCGCCCGGAGTGGCCTCGATGTAGACGCAAGTCACGTGGGCAGCCACCCGCGGCAGCAGGCCCGCTTTCACCAGCGATGATTTCCCGCAGCCGGAAGGCCCGTAGATCAGGCCCACGGAAAATGTGCTCTCGGCATCCGTTTCTTCAATCCGCGTCTTCCAGAAGCGAAGCGATTCGGGCAGCCCTTGGCGATCGCGCGGGCCGGGCAAAAGGTCGAGGAAAAAGTCGGAGTCGTGGGCGTCGAAGGAACGCAGGCCCTTGGGGACGATCTTTACCGCGTGGCCCTCCGGCGGCGTTATCTCGCCCGCTTGGACAAGCGTTGGGACGTCGCCGCCCGCCAAGCCGACCGTCCGAGTCTCCGCGCCCGTATCGATGGGCGAACCGGCAGCCGTAGGCCGGGCGAGAAAACACCGCAAGTCGTCGGCCAGGTCCTTGGCCGTCGTGTAGCGCTCGGTTGCCCGCTTGGCCACAGCGCGGAGGCAGATGCGTTCCAACTCCTTGGGAATCGAGTCCACAACCTGTCGTGGCGGACGCGGCTCGTAGGCGGCGATCAGCTCCAGGAGTTCCTGCCCGGTGTCGGCCACAAACGGCTTCCGCCCGACGAGCAACTCGTAGAACACGACGCCCAGGCTGAAGATATCGGAGCGGCCGTCCACGCGGTGCCCTTCGCCGCGGGCCTGCTCCGGGCTCATGTAGGAAGGGGTCCCCGCGCAGCGCGGCCCTTGGCCCCAATCGACGTCGCGCAGGGCCAGCCCGAAATCGGCCACGTGCGGCGTGCCGCGGACGTCGATGAGGATGTTCCCCGGCTTGATGTCTCGGTGGAAAACGCCCTGGGTATGGGCGAAGTGCAGGGCCTCGGCGACGGTCGCGACCAGTTGCACGGCTTCCACCAGGCCCAGCGGAGACTTGGCCATCCGTTGGGCGAGGTTGCCCCCCTCGACGTACTTCGACACGACGTAGCAGGGGAACTCCTGGGTGCTGCCGACATCGTAAACCGGCACGATGTTGGGATGATCGAGCCGCGCGACGGTGCGGGCTTCGCGGAGGTACTTTTCGGCGTCCTCCTCGCGGGCGATCAGCCGGGGGTGCGGCACCTTGATCGCCACGGGCCGCTGCAACTGGTCGTCATACGCGAGATAAACGCAGCCAAACCCGCCCTGGCCAATCGGCCGCTCCACGCGGTAGCGGCCGATCGCGCGGGGAACTGCCGGCGGCGCGGGTCCCGAAGTCTCGGAGCCCGGCAGGCCCTCTGGCAACTGCCACGTGCGATCGGGATCGGAATCGTTCATGCGCCGTGCCGCCGCGAGGGAGAGACAGTCCGCGGTGCCAGACAGGCACTACGTATAGTCTAGCCGCCACCATTGGCTTCCGGGAGGATCAGGCGGTGGCCGAGTAGAACGGAATTCATTCCGTTCGCGCTCGTCTTACAACCGGCGAACGGAATGAATTCCGTTCTACGGCACGCGGAGCGTGCCTGCTACTTTGCCTTACCGATGCTCGCCGTCGGGGAACGGCACGGTCTGCCCGCGGGCGTCTTCACACAGAAACTCGACGTGTTCCGGCAGGACGTGGTCGCGGCCTTCGATGAGCACGAGCATGTTGCCTTGCTCTTCGATCCGCATCAGCTCGCGGCGCTTCTTGTTATTCAGGTAGCTCGCCACGTCGTTGGCCACGCTCACCGTCACGCGCGAGATTTCGGCGATGTGGCTGGCCAGCAGCAGCCGGCGGATCACTTCCAGGGCCATGCTTTCGGCGGTCTTCACCAGTCCGGTGCCGTTGCAGGCCGGGCAGTGGCGATAGACGCTGCTGCGGAGGCTCGGCCGGATGCGCTGCCGGGTCATCTCGATCAGGCCGAAGGGGCTGGTGCGGAGGATCTTGGTCCTGGCCCGGTCGCGCCGCAGGGCGTCGCGCATGGCCCGCTCGACGCCGCGGCGGTGCCTTTCCTTGCGCATGTCGATGAAGTCGTTGACGATCACGCCGCCCAGGTCGCGGAGCCGCAACTGCCGGGCGATCTCCTTGGCGGCGATCAGGTTGATCTGGAAGGCCGTCTCTTCGGCCGAGTCGTCGGCGCGGAAGTTGCCGCTGTTGACGTCGATCGCCACCAGGGCCTCGGTCTGGTCGATGACGATCGAGCCGCCGGCACGCAGCGGCACGCGCCGCTGGTGGATGCTCATGATCTCGTCTTCCAGACCGTATTTGTGGAACAGCGGGTCCTTGCCCTCGTAGAGTTGCAGCCGGTTGACGAACCGGGGCATGACGATCTGCAGGAACTCCTTGGCCCGCTCGTAAGCTTGGGGTTCGTCGATGTAGATCGCGTCCACCTCCGTGGTGAAGATGTCGCGGATCGTGCGGATAATCATGTCGCTTTCTTCATAGATCGCCACCGGCCCGGGGTGCTTGCGAATCCGGCGGACGATCACCTTCCACAGCCGCAGCAGATAAGCCAGGTCGCGCGACAGCTCCTTCTTCGTGCGGTCGGAGCCGGCCGTGCGGACGATGAACCCCAAGCCGCGCGGAGGGCTAAGCTCCAGCATGATCCCGCGCAGCCGGCGGCGCACCAGGTCGTCCTCGATCTTGCGCGACACGCCGACGCGGCCCAGCGCCGGCATCAGCACCAGATAGCGGCCGGGGATGCTGATGTAGGTCGAGAGGGTCGGCCCCTTGGTGCCGATCCCTTCCTTGATGACCTGCACCAGCACTTCGTCGCCGCGGCGAAAGATGTCTTGGATCGGCGGCTTGATGCGCGGGCGGCCGCCCATGCGGCGGCGCTTTCGCATGCGGGTCTGCGGGCCGGGGCCGGAATCGCCGTTGCCGCCGCCGTTGCCGCCCTCTTCCTCTTCCTCGTCATCGTCGCCGAAGTCGGCCTCGGCCCGCGGGGCATGGTGGCCGTTGCCGTCCAGCGGCTCGTCGGGGTTGTAGCCGCCTTGGCGGAAATACTGCGGCTCGACGTCGCTGATGTGCAAGAAGCCGTTGCGGCCGACGCCGAAATCGACGAACGCGGCCTGGATGCTGGGCTCCAGGTTGACGACGACCCCCTTGTAGATATTCCCGACGAAGTTATCCTGGCTCGTGCGCTCGATGTACAGCTCTTCCAGCGTGTTATCTTCCACCAGGGCGATGCGGCACTCTTCCGGTTGTGCCACGTTGATGAGCATCTCTTGTTTCATCAGAGAGTCCTGTGGTCGGTGCCCCTCCGCGCCGTGAGACGGGGCCGCGCCCCGAGAGGGCGGGGGGACCGATACGTCGCTGAGCGGGGGCATGGTTCATGTGATTTCTCTCCGTCGTGCGCGGGCAGAACCGGCCGTGGGTCAGCACCCCGGCTGCTCTCAAGCAGCCGGGGTGCTAGTGCCAGGGGTGCTAGTGCCACCAGGCTGCCAGCTATCCGGCCAGCTCCGGCACGACTTTGCGCAGTTCCTCTCGCAAGTAACGCTTGATGTCGCCCGCGTCGTCCATGGTCAGGGCGCGGGCCGCAACGGCCTCGCACCGCGAAACGGACACGCTGCGACACACCTTCTTGAGTTCCAAAATCGCGCTGGGGGGCACGCTCAGATGGCGCGTCCCCAGCCCCAAAAGCAGCATCGTATACAGCGGGCTGGCGCTCATTTGCCCGCAAACGAGCGCCGGAATCTGTTGTTTCTTCGCGGCGGCCAGCGTGAGCTGGATCAATCGCAGCACGGCCGGGTCGCTGGCGTTGTACAGGTAAGCCACCTCCCGATTGGTGCGGTCCACGGCCAACGTGTATTGGATCAGGTCGTTCGTGCCGATGCTGACGAAATCCACCTCGCGCACGAACTGGTCGATCATCATCACGGCCGCGGGCACCTCGACCATCATGCCCACCGGCACCGTCTGTGGCACCGCCACGCCGGCCCGCTGCACCTCGTGCAGGGCTTCGGCCAGCGCTGCTTTGGCCTGCCGCAGCTCGTCCAGGGTGGTCACCAGGGGGAACAACACCCGCACCGGCCCCAGCGTGCTGGCCCTCAAGATGGCGCGTAACTGCGTTCTAAACAAGTCCAAGTTGCGAAGGGACAGGCGAATGCTGCGGGCCCCCAGGAACGGGTTGTGCTCGTCCTCGGGGCCGGGGAGCTGGGCCATCTTGTCGGCCCCCAGGTCCAAAGTGCGAACCACAACCGGCTTTCCGTTCAGCGTGCGGATCACCTGGGCGTAGGCCTCGTAGTGCTCGTCTTCGGTCGGTTCGTGCTCCGCATTGAGGTAGAGGAATTCCGTCCGATAGAGGCCCACGCCGTCACTCCCCTGTTGAATGCACTGGCGGGCCTCGGCGGGGAACTCGATCGTGCCGTGCACTTCGATGCGGACGCCGTCCGTCGTCTCGGCCGGCGATTCCCGTAAGACAGCCAGCCGGGCCGACCGGGCGCGGTGCTCATCGCCAGCCGCTCGGCAGCGGGCGAGCGTCTCGTCGTCGGGCTGAAGAATCACGAGGCCGCGGTCGCCATCCACGACGACCAGATCGCCGCCGGATACTTCCGTGAGAAACGGGCCGACGCCCACGACCGCCGGGATTTCCATCCCTTCGGCCAGGATTGCCGTATGGCTGCCGGGGCCGCCCAGCTCGGTCGCGAAGCCTCGCACCAGCTCGCGGTCGAGCCGGGCGGTCTCGCTGGGCGTCAGATTGTGCGCCAGCACGACGACCGGCGCCGTGAGGTGCGAGATCTCCTCGCGAGATTGCCCAAGCAGGTGCCGGAGGAGCCGCTTCTCGATATCAATGATATCGCTCGCTCGCTCGGCCAGATGGCGGCTATCCAGGTTCTGAAATACCTGCACGTAGCGGCGCAGCACCTGCGAGACGGCGTATTCGGGCGAATCATGCCGCTCTCGGACGAGGGAACCGATCTCCTGCCGCAAATTGAGATCGCGCAGCATCTGGAGATGGGCGGAGAAGATGGCCCCGCACTGCTGGCCCAACTGATCCGTGACCTCGTCGCGGTAGTGAGCCAGCTCGTCGGAGGCGGCGGCGATGGCGGCGTCCAGGCGGTGCAGCTCGCCATCCACGGCGTCGCGGGCGACCATTTGCCGGGGGATGCGGAAGCCCTCGGAACTGAGCACCAGCGCCTCGGCAATGGCCACGCCGGGCCCGACCGCGATTCCCTGCCATTGTTTCATGATGATCCCGCCGAGGCAACGAACACACACTAACCCGACGCGCAAGCGAGGGACGCCGCGCTCGAGCGCGGGGCATACCTCGCTTGCGCGTCGAGTATCCCTCGCTTGCGCGTCGGGTTAGTGTGGAAGGCGCCTAGCCTTCCGCCGCCTCGCGGCCGAAATCCTGCTGGATCAGCAAGACGAGCGCCTCCACGGCAGCCTCGGCGTCGTCCCCCGAGGCGACGATCGTGATGGCCGAACCCGGTTGCACGCCCAGGCTGGTGATGCTCAACACGCTCTTGCCGTCCACGCGCTCGTTGTCCTTGACCACCTCGATCGTCGCCTGAAACCCCGCCGCGCAGCGGGCAAACAGGCTCGCCGGGCGCAAATGCAGTCCCGTGGGATTGGTCACCACGACGGTGCGCGAAAGAACCGGCTGGCTCATCATGGCACCGCCCTCGGATCGCACCCCTCTGGGATCGCACTACGTCGATCGCCACTACGTCGATCGCCACTACGTCGATCACCACTGCGTCGATCGCCACTGCGTCGATCGCAGTTGTGGCGGCGGGAGGCGTTCAATGCACGAATTGGTTCTGATCGGCTTCGTCCAAGAGCGTCAGCACGTCGTCCGACGTCTTGGCCTGCTTCAAGAAGCGGCAGAAAGTGTCGTTCCGCAATTGGCGCGAGATGCTCTCCAACGCCCTCAGGTGGTCGCCCGGCCGGTCGGGCGGCGAGATGAGCAGGAAGAACAACTGCACCTGCTCCCCGTCGAGGCTGTTGAAATCGACCCCCTCGCGGCTGACCGCGACGGTGCCGACCAGCTTATCGACGCTGGGGTGCTTGGTGTGGGGGACCGCTACGCCGCGGCCGATGCCCGTGCTGCCCAGGTCTTCGCGCTTCATGATGGCCTTGACGATGCTCTCGAACTCGCCGGCGGCGATGTGCCCGCCGTCGAGCAGCGTCTTGACCATCTCCCGAATGACACTCTCCTTATCGAAACTCGTCAGTTCAGTGCTGACCGACTCGCGACAAACGAAGTCGGCAAACTTCATAGGTACGTTCCTTTCGTGAATCTTCCACGCGGCCGTCGCCTGCCACCGCGAGGGCGGCCAGACCGCTCGAATCAACCTACGGGCCTCTCGACCCTACTGGCCTTCTGGTTCTGCGGGCGGCGATGCGGCTTCGGCGGCCAACTCACCTGGGCTGGCGAAGCGGTGCCCCTGAATTCGCTCTTTGTACTTGCGGATTTGCTGTTCCACTTTGTGGACCACGCCTTCCACGGCCGTGAGCATGTTCTCGGCGCGGTGGGTGGCGACGAAATCATGCTTGTGCTCGGCCGAGACCAGCAATTCGACGCTGGGCGTCTCGGCATGCTCCAGATTGACCGTGACTTCGATGGCGGTCAAGCGTTCGAAATACCGCGCCAACTTGGCGACCTTGGCAGAAATCTTCTCGCGAGAGTCCTCGCTGAGTTGTCCGTGCCGCGCGGAGATTTTGATCTGCACCGATGCGACTCCTGTGAACAAACCAGGCTGCCAAATCCAGCGAAATCGCTCTTTGCGCTCCCGCGCCAGCAGGGCTTCCGATCAGACACGACGAAAGGGGTTGTTCCGAAAGCGGCGTATTCTAATGCCCGAGGGGAGGCTGCACAAACGCAAAGCCCCGCCATCAATTCCAGTCTAGCTCTCACGCCGGTTGCTGGGAAGCCGCCCAAAGCCTGCCCTGGACGCGGAACGGGTGACTTTCGGGTAGCTGAACTCGCCAGAGTTCAGATCGTCTGAAGTCTGGCGATCAGCTACCCCAGCACTTCTTCCACCAGGTTGCCCGCGTCGATGGTGGCGCGCTGATCGCGCCCGTTGTGGAAGTACGTCAAGCCGAGATGATCCAGCCCCATCATATGCAAAATGGTGGCGTGGAGGTCGTGCACGTGGATCGGGCGGTCCACGGCGAAAAGCCCCAGCTCGTCGGTCGTGCCCACCGTTTGGCCGCCTTTCACGCCGCCGCCGGCCAGCCACATGCTAAAGCCATAGGGGTTGTGGTCGCGGCCGTCCCCCTTCTCCGACATCGGCGTGCGGCCGAACTCGCCGCCCCAGATCAGCAGCGTGTCGTCCAGCAAGCCGCGGCGCTTGAGATCGGCCAAGAGGCCGGCGATCGGCTTGTCGCTGGCACGGCACAGCCCGCTGTGATTCTGTTCGATCTTGGCGTGGGCGTCCCACTTGCTGCCCGAACCGCAATAGATCTGCACGAACCGCACGCCGCGCTCGACCAGCCGCCGGGCCATCAGACAGACGCGCCCCATGGCGGCCGTGGCGTCGTCGTCGATGCCGTACAGGCGTTGGGTTTCGGCCGTCTCGCGCTCCAGCTCGATCGCCGCCGGCGCGTGGGCCTGCATGCGATACGCCAGTTCGTAGGCCGCGATGCGGGCTTCGAGCTCGCTCTCGCCCGGCCGCGCCGCGGCATGCCGCCGGTTGAGTTCGGCGAGGTAATCGAGCTTGCCTCGCTGCTGCTCGTCGCCGATTTCCTTGGGCGGCCGGAGATGCAGGATCGGCTCGGGCAGCCCGCGAAAGCGAGTGCCCTGGTACGTGGCCGGCATGAAGCCGGTGCTCCAGTTGCGCGAGCCGCCGGGCGGCTCGCGGTCGTTGTCGAGCATCACCACGAAAGCGGGCAGGTTCTCGTTCTCGCTGCCCAGCCCGTAGTTCACCCACGACCCCAGGCTCGGCCGCCCGGCAAGGATCGAGCCGGTGTTCATCTGGCTGACCGAGCCGACGTGGTTCAGCCCGTCGGCCTTGCACGACCGCAGCACGCACAGCTCGTCGGCGTGCTGAGCGACGTGCGGCAGCCAGTCGGAGACCCACAGCCCACTCTGGCCGAACTGCCGGAACGTTCGTTTGCACTCCAGCAGTGGGTTTTCCGAGACGCCCATCGGCGTGATCGGCCGCTTGAAGCTGGCCGGCATTGGCTGCCCGGCGAGCCGGTTGAGCTGCGGCTTGGGATCGAACAAGTCGAGGTGGCTCGGCCCGCCGTCCATGAACAGGAAGATCGCGCTGCGGGCCTTGGCCCCGTAATGAGCCGGCCGGGCGGCGTGACGAGCACCCCGGCTGCTGCCAGCAGCCGGGGTGCTGGGCTCGGCCGCCAAGCCATCCTGCCGCAGCAGATACGCTAACGCCAGAGCGCCAAAGCCGCCGCCCGCGTGCAGCAGGAAGTCGCGCCGCGAAGCGGCGAAGCGTGCATGGCGGATGGGCGTGACGGTGGGCTTCATCGCATCGATGGGCGTTCGCGGATGGCTCACGTGGATTGCCAGCTCGGCCGAAACGCTCATCTTATTCGCACTGACGGAAATGTAAACGATAAAGCCCGCCGGGCGGCCGCCAGCTCGACGATATCGCCTTCTACGAAGCTGCGGCCGGCCCCGCAGTCGCTTCCTGCCTCCGTTCCCGGTACTCGCCGCCGGCACTCGTAGGGCCGTGACAGTTAGCCACCTGACCCGCTACAACACGCAGCCGCTTCTTCGTCGAGCCGTCTCAGTACGATCTGGAAATCGCCCTCAGACAGCGCTACCTGCTCCCCAACGCCTGGCTGGGTGGCGCGGTACGCCCGGAACATCTTCCAAAGCCTGCCGGTGTCGTAGAGTTTGGCGAGTTCCGTGTTTCCGTGCGGGTCCACGACAATGCATTCGCACTCGCGGAACGTGACGTGGAGTTCGGCATTGGGCGGCAGCGACCTGTCGTTGATCGATACTGCTGCCCAATGTCCCACTAATGGGTGCGTCGCCTTGTCGGCCTTGGCGGCGTTGGTGGGTTCTGGGGAGCTACCGCAGCCTCCCACCGCGATGGCGCAGGCACACGCTAGAACATAAAGGGTCGGCTGGTTCATTGGCCCCCCGGCTGCTCTTGGATAGCCCGAATCCGTAGAATGACGCCGGAAACGACAAAGGCCCACGGCAAAGGCAAGACGGAAAGCTGCCCCGCGGCCACAGACACAACACCGGAAGGATACTCCGCAGGGTGGCGTCGAGCAAATCGGGTCCGCCGGGAGGCGTTACAGAATCGCCAGCGGATTCCGCCGCTCCTCGAGCGTGCCCCGCGTCACGCCGACGCGATTGCTCGCGGAGAGCCGTTTCCACACCTCGTCGCCGCGCAGCCGGCCGGCGAGCAAGTCGCGGTACAGCTCGATGGTCCCGGCGATGGCCTCGCCCGGCTCGTCGTGCAGCAGCTCGATGCGGAAATGCCGCACCCCGGCCCGCAGGAGTGCCGGCACGGCTTCCGCGCCGCTCTGCGGCACGGCGTTGAACAGCGTATTGCGGCAGCCGACGTCGGCTCGCAGCGGGTGCTCCATGCCGATGCGGTCGCGGAGCTTCACTTCATGACGATCGCAGGGCCGGCCGCAGTTCGTCTTGTTGGTGCCCGGCGAGAGCACGGCGCAGAACACGCAGTGCTCCATGTGGAACATCGGCATGTGCTGGTGAATGACCACCTCCAGCCACTCGGGCGGCACGGCGGCGACCAGGCCCAGCAATTGGTCGCGGTTCATGTCGTACGAAGCGGTCACGCGCTCGGCCCCCAGTTGCCGCAGGCAATCGACTGAAAGCGGGTTAGCCGCGTTGAGCGAGAAATCGGCGACGACCGGCACGCCCTGCCCCGCGAAGAACCGCAGCCCGGAGAGGTTGCGGGCGAGGATGCCAGGTAGGTCCCGCCTGCCGGGCGGGACCGGGGGCGAGTGGCCCGTCGCGTCATCGGAGCTTCCCGTGCCGCCCGGCAGGCGGCACCTACGGAGCAGCACGCGAAAGATGCCCATCTCCGCTGGCTTTTGGATTCGCGGCGTGGCCAGAAGGATGGCGGCGCCTGCCGCATGCGTGGCGCGCGCAGCTTCGCCGTACTCGCGAATGTCTTGGAAATCGACCAGCACACTGGCGACGCCCTGATCGAGCACGGCACGAAGTTGCGACAGCGAGCGGCATAGCACATGGAGCTGCGGCGTGACGGGGTCGGGGGGGGGGTTTGTTGGGGGGGGGTTGGGGGGGGTGTGTTTTTGTGTGGTGGGCCCACAAAACCACAACCACCCCCAAAGCGGGGCCCCCCCGCCCCCCCCCCCCCCTGGGGGGGCTGGGCGCGGCCCCCTGGGGGGGCGGTTTCGTCGGGGCGCCCCACCCCCCAAAACCACACCCCCCCCAACCCCCCCCAACACACCCCCCCCCCCACCCCGTCACGCCGCAGCT
>JBGQHD010000080.1:0-10584 GCA_041497795.1 Planctomycetia bacterium | reverse complement strand
GACAGCATCCGCCGGCCGATTGCACGTTGCCCCAGTTCCAGTCGCCGTGCCGTTCCGACACGGGGATGAAGGCCCGTCGATCCGGCCGGTCCCAATGAAACCCGTCTCGACTGAAGCCGACGCAGATTTCGTTGGGCTTTGCCCGGTCGCGCGGCTGGCCGCGCCAGATGGTAAAGAGCCCCAGCAGCAGGCTCTCGTAGGCCACGCAATCCAGGTTGTAGAGCTGCGGCGGCGTCTTCAGGTCGGCGCGCTGCGGGTCGCGCTCGTCGGCGCCGATCCACAGGACCGGCTGGCCCGACTTCCAATCCGCCCCGGTCAGGAACTCGGGCGCTTCCCAATATCGGCGGATGCGGCCGAATCCCCGCTCGTCCCCCCGAACGCCAAACACCCACCGCTTGCGAAAGGGGTTGTAGAAGAACGTCGTGCGGTCGCCCGTCGGGCCGCTACGGACTGGTTTCGTCCAGTGGATCCCATCGGGCGAGGTACTGAGGAATAGAACGCCGCCCGCGTAGTGGGCCATCTTGAAGCGCTGCTGCGGTGGGGCGTCCTGGTCCAGCCAGATGGTGCTGGAGTCGCGCGAGCCCTGCTGCACGACGTTGGTGCCGCGCACCACGTCGAGCTGCGGCTTCTCCCAGCGGAGGCCGTCCTTCGAGGTGGCGTAGCAGGTGCCGGCCACGTAGACGCCCATGTACCACATCTTGAAAAGCTTGTCGGCCGGGTCGAACCACACGCCGTCGCTGAACACCATGGCAGAAGGGTTGGGCGCCGTCTTGGTCTCCCAAGGTTGGTCGGGCTTGAGCACGGGGTTGTGCTCGTAGTAGGTCGCCTGGTGGTGTGTGCGCCGCAGATTGGTGCTGGCGATGAGGAAATCGTCAACCAGCAGTTGCCGTCCGACGTCGATCGGAATCACCTCGGGCGGCGACTTGAGATAGGCCGGCTGCACGGGCTCGCGCGATAGGGCCTGCTGCGGGGGCCAAGGTCGTGGAAGATGGATTCCGTTGTATAGCACTTCTCCTGCCGGCGGGGACGAGCCCTTGCCCGACGGCTGAGCGAAGGTCGTGCCCACGTTGCCCGACAGCAGCAGCACGCTGGCTGCCACCCATAGCCGCCTGTGATGAATCATCGCCGCAGTCCTCAGGTAGATGGAGCTTCCTCGGTTGAGGCTGAGAGGCCACGATGCCGGATCAGGCCTCAGCCCTGGCTACAAGGTATCGTGAGCCTGGCTACAAGGTATCGTGCAATTTGGTCCATCTCCATCGCCCTTTGGGCCGGTAGTGGCGATACTTGGGCACGCGGGGGAAGGGGCATGTGCGGGTCCTCCATCCTGAAGTAGTACCGGTACTACTTGGTTCAGGACTTATGGCCGCACTGCCCGACGCAGGCAGGTACGCTAAATTCAGCGTTCGGCGAGAATTACGGAAAGTACCCCCGGCAGGACTCGAACCTGCAACCCTCTGCTTAGAAGGCAGATGCTCTATCCGCTTGAGCTACGGGGGCCGGGCGACCATCCACCGCAGCAAATTATGGTGTAAGGGCCAAAGGCCAACAAGCTCGCGGTCGAGCCTGGAGGAGGCGAAGCGGCGAACCGCCCGATCGCCCTCTGGCGTGGCACGGCCCATTTGCTAAAAAGGTGGAACGCGCAGTCGCGCGCGTGCGGCCGCAGGGCGATCCCCCAGCAGTTGCCGACGGATTCAACTCGCTCCAGAAGAGACCCCAGGAGTCCTACGCATGGGCATCAACGCACCTCTTAACCGCAAGTTGCGCATGGCCCTGGTCGGCGGCGGCCAGGGGGCGTTCATCGGCCGCGTGCATGCCACGGCGGCCATCCTCGACAACCGGGCCGCGCTGGTGGCCGGCGCTTTGTCGTCCGATCCGCAGAAGGCCCGCTCGTCGGCCCCGGACTACGACATTCCCGCCCAAAGGGCTTACGGCTCGTACCACGAGCTGATCGCCAGCGAGACGCGGCTGCCGCCGGCCGAGCGGGTCGATTTCGTCACCGTGGCCACGCCCAACCATACGCACTTCGACATCGCCAAGGGAGCGGTCGAGGCCGGCTTCAACGTCATGTGCGACAAGCCGATGACGTTCAATCTCGACCAGGCCGAGAAGCTGGTGTCGGCGGTCGAGTCGTCCGGCGTCGTCTTCGCGCTGACGCACAACTACACCGGCTATCCGCTGGTGCGGCAGGCGCGGGACATGATCCTCAGCGGCGACCTGGGCGAAATCCAGGCCATCCGCTCGTGCTACCTCCAAGGCTGGCTCCGGACGCGGATCGAGAACGACAATCAAAAGCAGGCGTCCTGGCGCACCGATCCGAGCAGGAGCGGCGCGGCCGGCTGCTGGGGCGATATTGGTACCCATGCGTTCAATCTGGCGAGGTACATGACCGGGCTGCTGCCCGAGAACGTCAGCGCGCAATTGAAGACCTTCGCTCCCGGCCGCAAGCTGGACGATTACGGCACGGCGGTCATTCGTTTCGAGAACGGGGCGCTGGGCACCGTGACCGCTTCGCAGATCACCCACGGTCGCGAGAACGACATCTTCATCGAGGTCGATGGCACCCAGGGCGCGCTGGAGTGGCACCAGGAGGAGCCCAACAAGCTCATCGTCCGCCGCAACGGCGAGCCGATGCAGGTCTATACCCGCAACCCCGGCGCGCCGTACATGACCGATACCGCCAAGGCTGCCAGCCGGCTGCCGGGTGGGCACCCCGAGGCGTTCTTCGAGGCCTTCGCCAACGTCTATCGCTCCGCCTACGACGACATGGTGCACCGGGCCAGCGGCGAGCAGTTCGAGCGGGTGGACACCATCTATCCCAACGTCTACGACGGCGTGGAAGGGATGTACCTCATCCAGCAATGCGTGGCCAGCAGCAAAGCCGACGGCCAATGGCTGCCGCTGAAGCACCCGCGGGCGAGGCGGTAGTCCACCTACGTCGCTTACGTCGCTGTCCACACCCGAGAGGCGAACATCGAACGTCCAACATCGAACAGGGGCGTTCTCACGCTTCGACGTTGGAAGTTGGACGTTCAACGTTCGGCCGTAAGGCACGAAGCGAAGTCTTTGCGGCAACTCGACGCAATCGTCTGCCTCGTAGCGGCTTACGGAAAAACCTGTCACACTCTCGCCTTCTCGCGGCGGACAGCGCACAATCAAGCCCTGGCGGCAAATAAACCTATGCCCCGGCGCATCTTAGTAACAGAAACCGGTCGATCCGCACCACGCTGCGGCTGAAGCAGCCGCGGTCGGTCAGGGGTTGCGGAGGGAGGAGGGCTTGACGGCCGGCGAATTGAAAAGCGATGCCAGGATTGACTCCGCTGCCATCGATTCCGCAGCGATCGATTCCGCGGCGATTGTGGCCCTCCATCGACGTCATGGAGAGGAGCTGCGGTACTTTATCCTCGGCGTAGTCCGCGATCACGATCTGGCGGGTGAGGTGGTGCAGACGGCTTTCACCAGGGCCATTGAGTTGGGGCACACCGTCAAGCAGGAATCGCTGAAGGCGTGGCTGTTCCGCGTCGCCTACAACGAAGCCCTGGCGGTGCGGCGCCGGCAGGCGGTGGGCGAGCGGGTGATGCGGTTCCTGGCTGCACAGCCGCAGGCCGGAAGATCCGATCCGGATGCGGGGTTGCTGCAAAACGAAACCGTGGCGGCCGTGCGTGCGGCGCTGGGGAATCTGCCCGCCGAGCAACGCCAAGTCGTGGCCATGCGGATTTACGAGCAAAAGCGCTTCGCCGAGATCGCCAAAGAGTTGCGCGTTCCCTTGGGCACGGTGCTGTCGCGGATGCAGTTGGCCTTGAACAAGCTCCGCCGGAGCTTGCGTCGGCACGACGCGGGCGACGCTCCGGTCGAGCCCCCGTGCGATTAGGCCCAGAGAAGCCAGCAGGGAGAAGCCCATGAACATCGAAGATCGAAACCTCTCGGGGACCGGCGACGAGTTGGCGTGGCGCGCGCTGCGCTACCTGCATGGCGAATTGACGGCCGACGAAGCCGAGGCGTTCGAGGAAGATCTGGCCGTCGAGCAGCCGGCTCGCGAGGCATTGGCCCAAGCCGTCGAATTGACCGCCACACTTGAAGCCGCTGCGCTGGAACCGGCCGGAGATGTTGGCGGCCCTCCGTCGGAGTACGCAGCCACTCGGCGACCAGCGCCCACGGAACCGACGTTCGGCGCCGTCTGGCGCCGTCGCTTGTCGCGCCCGCAGGTGTTGCTCGGGGCCGGCATCGCCGCTTGCCTGGCGGTGGTCGTGACGCTCGGCCTGACGGGGCATTTGGGTCGCCATGATCCCGACGACCGGGGGTCGCCCGACCCCGGCAATGCGCAGGCCGCTTTGGCCGAGGCGTGGGCCGGAATCGGCGGTGACGTGTGGCATGACATTGTCTTGCATGACGCTGCCTTGCATGAAGCTGCCTTGCATGACGTTGCCCCGCCGGTGCCGATGGCTTTCTTCCCCGATGGCGACGGCGCCGATCACGAGGCTGAATTGAGCGTTCCCAGCGTGCCCAGTTGGATGTTGGCGGCCTTGGACCCCCAGCCCGATGAGACGCCGGAGATCGAAGAGATCAAGGAGATCAAACAGTGAGCCGTTGGTTGTTGCCTTGCATTGCTCTCGTGCCGGTCGTGCCGTTGTTGTTCGTGGCCCTGGCAATGGGCCAGGAGCGGATCGAGTCGTCGCCCGTCCAAGGGGACGATCCGCGGGACGTGAGCCGCGATGATCTCAATCGCGACGATACTAAGCGCGACGGTACTAAGGGCGACGACGTTAAGAAGCCCCTGAACAAAGACGGGCTCGTCGACAAGAAGGGCCGTCCTCGGAATCCGCCGGGGGCGCTGCCTGTTTTCACGCCGGAAGGCGAAGCGGCGGCCCTCAAGTTCGTCGGCGAGAACCACCGCGAGCTCGCCGCACTGCTCAAGCAACTCAAGATGAACAGTCCCGAGGAGTACAAACGCGCCATTCGTGAGCTGTTCCGCACGACCGAGAAGCTGGCTCAGACGAAGTCGACGGACGTTGATCGCTACGACCTGGACCTCGAGGGCTGGAAGATCGATTCGGAGATTCGCTTGCTGGCCGCCAAGCTGACCATGGGCGACGACGAGGAGCTGCGCGGCAAGCTGCGCAAGCAGTTTGCCGAGAAGAACAAGCTCCAAGTGCAGCGGCTCGAGCTGGAGAAGCGCCGAGCCGAGCAGCGTTTGAAGAAGATCGACGAGAATATCGAGAAGCTCAAGCGCGACCAGGACCAGATCGCCGACCGTCAGATGACGGAAATCCTCCGCACGGTCCGCAAGGAGAGACCGGCCAAGCGGGCCCGCTCGGCCGCGGTTGGATCCGGTGAGAAGACCGATCGCCGAGACGGCGCGGAACGTGTGGAGAAGGTCGATCCGGCCGTAACCCCGCAGCGTGACTAGAAGCGGACTAAGCGGCGGATGCCGCGATGACCGTTGTCACCCCACCAGCCAAACCCCTCCCCTAGGTGACGGCATGAAGAAGTCCCTCCCTCTGGCGATGCTGTTTTCCACGCTGTGCCCGCTGGCGGCCTTGCCGACGGTGGCGGCGGCGGCCGATGAGGTGATCCAGCCCGCCAGCGAGCGCTTTGCCGTAGAAAGCAGCGAAGCGCCTCACTTCCGCCGCCACGTCGTGGCCTTGGCCGGGCGGCTGGGCTGCAACGGCCGCGCGTGCCACGGATCGTTCCAGGGCAAGGGGGATTTCCGGCTCTCGCTCTTCGGCTACGACTTCGCCGAAGACCACAAGAACCTGCTGGCCGGCGACAGCATGGACGGCGTGCCGCGAACCAACGTCAAGGACCCGGCCGCCAGCCTGATCCTCAGTAAGCCGACCATGCAGATCGAGCACGAAGGGGGCGAGCGGCTGAAGGCCGGCTCCTGGCAGTACAACCTGCTGCTGAGGTGGATCAAGACCGGCGCCGCGAACCTCCCCAAGAACGACGCCGAGCTGGCCAGTTTGGAAGTCACGCCCAAGGAGATTCTCTTCCAAAAGCCGGGCGAGAGCGTGCAGCTCAAGGCGATTGCCCACTGGGCCGACGGCACGCGCGAGGACGTCACCTGCCTGTGCCGCTTCAAGACGAACAACGAGCAGGTGGCCACGATCGACGAGACGGGCAAGGTCACCTCCGGCGAAGTCGGCGATACGCACGTGGTGGTGTTCTACGACAACGGCGTGCAGCCCATCCCGGTGATTCGCCCCGTGTCGAGCCAGGTCGGCGACAACTACCCCCGCGTGCTGACGCCGACGAAGATCGACGAACTGGTGATCGGCAAGCTCCGCAAGCTGGGCGTCGTCCCCTCGGAGCTCAGCGGCGACGCCGATTTCTTGCGCCGCGTCAGCCTGGATATGACCGGCACGCTGCCGACGCCTAAAGAAGTCGAGGCTTTCCTCGCCGACCGATCGCCGGGCAAGCGGGCCAAGAAGATCGACGAACTGCTCGAGCGGCCGGGCTACGCCGCCTGGTGGACGACACGCCTGTGCGACATCACCGGCAACAACGAACGGCAGTTGGGCAACATCTCGCCCATCGCCGGCGCTCCCGCGCGGGAATGGTACGAGTGGATCCGCAAGCGCGTGGCCGAAAACACCCCTTACGACGAGCTGGCCGCCGGCATCATCCTCGGCAAGAGCCGCAACGACAATGAGTCGTACACTGAGTTCGCGCAGAACCTAACGAAGATCTACGGCAAGGAACCGGTCGGCTCGTTCGCCGATCGCCAATACTTGCCGCACTTTTGGGCGCGCCGCAACTTCCAAACGCCGCAAGATCGGGCCATCGGGTTTGCCTACACGTTCATGGGCATCCGCATTCAGTGCGCCCAGTGCCACAAGCACCCCTTCGATCGATGGACGAAGAAGGATTTCGAGGATTTCACCGGGTTCTTCAGCAGCGTGATGGCGAACAAGGGGGTTAGCCCCGCCTCGCGCAAGGAGTACGACGCGATCGTCAAGCAGGCCGGCCTGGACGGCGCCGGCAAGCAGCTCAACCAGCAAATCCGCACCCTGATCGATTCTGGCAAGACCTTCCCCTTCACCGAGGTCTACGCACTGACGCCCAGTCCCAAGAAAGGGGGCGCCCCGCCGGTTAAGCCGGGCAAGGGCGGCGGCGTCGGCCGGCGCCCGCCGGAGGCCAAGCTGCTGGGGGGCGAGGTCGTCGATGTGGCGAAAATCGACGACGTGCGTAAGCCGCTGCTCGACTGGCTGCGGCGGAAAGACAACCCGTACTTCGCCCGGGCGTTCGTGAATCGCGTCTGGGCCGGTTATTTCAACGTCGGCATCGTGCAGCCCCCGGACGACATGAGTTTGGCCAATCCCCCGAGCAACAAGCCGCTCTTGGATTATCTGGCCGACGAGTTCGTCGCGCACCACTACGACATGAAGTGGCTGCACCGCGAGATCGCGGGTAGCCGCACCTATCAACTGAGCTGGCAGCCCAACGACACGAACCGCCTCGATGAGACGAACTTCAGCCGGGCCGTGCCGCGGCGGCTGCCGGCGGAAGTGGCCCTGGACGCCATCGCGCTGGCTACCGCCAGCGACGCGACGGCCGAGCGCTTGGTGCGCGACACGTCGGGCCGGGCGATCGCCCTGGTCAGCACGAACGTCGGCAAGGGTCGCGCGGTGAGCAATTACGCGCTCTCGATCTTCGGCCGCTCCACCCGCGAGAGCAACTGCGACTGCGACCGCTCGATGGAGGCCAGCCTGCTGCAAACCGTGTACTTGCAGAACGACCAGGAGCTGCTGCGGCAGATCGACGGCGGCGGCTGGCTCAGCGAAGTCGCGCGGACGAGCGGCGCCGCGGGGCCGCGCAATGACAAGCGAGCGGAAAAGGGTGGCGACAAACGGGCTGACGCAGCCGGCGAAAAGCTCAAGGAACTCAAGGAGCAAATCGCCGAAGCGAAGAAGGCCGGAGACAAGAAGCGCTTGCAGAAGCTCCAAGCCCGCCTGGCGGAGCTCGCCCGCGGCCCGGCGTTAGCGGAGAGCGCGGCTCAGCCGCAGACGAAGGGCACGGCGCCCCCGCCCCCGTCGAAGCCGCTGGAGTCGAAGCCGTTTGATGCGCCGGCCGTCATCCGCCAAGCCTACTTGCGCACGCTCAGCCGACTGCCAAGCGAGCAAGAGCTGGCCCGTTGCCGCCAAGAAATCGAGCAAGCCGGCGACACGACCTCCGGCGTGCGCAACGTCCTCTGGGCATTGCTCAATACCAAAGAGTTTATCGTCAATCACTAAGTAGGGTGGGCTGTGCCCACCAAATCGACGTGATGCCGTCTACCCACTCAAGGACCTCCCCATGGCAACCCATCAAACTTGCGACGGCGTGCGGCGGCGTGACTTCCTGAAGGTCGGGGCGCTCGGCACGGCCGGCCTCAGCTTGGCCAGTTACCTCGAGCTGGCCGCCCACGGCGCGGTGAAGAGCGCCGGCCAGGCGGCCAACGCCATTTTCGTCAACCTGCCGGGCGGGCCGAGCCACATGGACAGCTTCGACCTCAAACCCAATGCCCCGGCCGAGTACCGCGGGCTCTTCAATCCCATCAAGACCAACGCCCTCGGCGTGGAAATCTGCGAGCACCTGCCCAGGCTCGCCCGCTGCGCCGACAAGTTCGCCCTGCTGCGCGGCGTCAGTCACGCCCTGGGGGCCCACGCGCTGGGACAGGAGTACGTCAACACCGGCACGCGGCCGATCCCCTCGATGCAATATCCGGGCTACGGCTCGATTGTCGCCAAGGAATTGACCTCGCCACCGGATCTTCCGCCCTACGTGGCGATCCCCGACCACCGATTTGGGGGTGGCTACCTAGGTGTGAGGTATGCTCCGCTGGCCACCGGCGCCGTGCCGCGGCCGAACCAGCCGTTTACCGTCCGCGGGGTGGCCCTGCAAGGCGGGCTGACGGTCAAAGAGGTCGAGCGCCGCGAAGCGTTGCTCGCCGACCTCGACAAGGCGTTCCAGGGCTTCGAGGCCAACAATCAACTGCTGGAGGGGCTCGACAAGTTCGGCCAGCAGACCCATGCGATGATCACCTCGAAGCGGGCCCGCGAGGCGTTCGACGTCAGCAAGGAATCGCCCGCTTACGCCAAGCCATTCGGCGAGGGGGCCTTCGGCATGAGCTGCCTCCTGGCCACGCGACTGGTCGAGGCCGGCGTGCGGTTCTGCACCGTGTCGCTGGGCGGCTGGGACACCCACGCCAACAACTTCCCCACCCTGAAGGACAAGCTGCTGCCGGAGCTGGACACCGGCCTGTCCGCTCTGCTGAGCGGGCTGGCCGTTAAAGGCCTGTTGGAATCGACGGCGGTGTTTGTGACCGGCGAGTTCGGCCGCACGCCGAAGATCAACGGCCGCAGCAACCCCGGCGGCCGCGATCACTACCCGCGCTGCATGTTCATGCTGCTGGCGGGCGGCGGCGTCCGCGGCGGCCAGGTGCTCGGTGAAAGCGACGAAAAAGCCACCGCCCCCAAGGGCAAGGGCTTCACGCCCGACGACGTGGCGGCCTCGTTCCTGCACAACCTGGGCATCGACCCCACCAAGGAATACCGCACCGCCAGCGGCCGGCCGATCATGATCGTCCGTGACGGCCACGTGATTGCCGATCTGTTCGGCTAATACCCGGCACCCCCAACAAGGGGACGCAGCCCGATAAGAACGCGACCCCCTCGAGGGTACGGCCCCGGACAAAAACACGAAGGGCAGCACGCCCGACAAGGGCGAGAACCCCGAGAAAGGCGAGCCCGAGGAACAACCAGCAGAAGAGGCATCCCTTGACCTCCTGCCCCGCCGGCGCGGATTCGGCCCACCCCTGGTCGATTCGCGCCGGCATTTTAATGCGCGACAGGGTCGCACCGAGAGCCTGGCAAATAACGACGAGCGCGTCGGCCGGCTGCTTCGCGCTCTTCGTTGCCGTCTGTTCGACGAGAGGGAAGCCGCAAGCCACTACGGCTTCGTCGCCGTCTTCGCCGAGCTGGCCCCGTCGATCTTCGTCATCGTCAGCTTCTTCTGCTCGGCGTCGACCTTGAAACTGAACTGGGCCAGAAAGCTCATGCCCAGGATCGGAGCGGCATTCGGCAGCGTGGCGGGCATCACCACGCAGGCCACGTTGTCCACCTCGAACTTGCCCACGCGGACCTTGGGAATCGTCAGCCGCTTGCCGCGCACGCGGCTGCCGTCGGCCAGCACCAGGGTCACTTCGTCGTCCGAGCTGTCGGGGTTCAGGCCCACGTCGCGGGCCATCTTGTAAGGCAGGCTGATCAGGCTGGAGCCGGAATCGACGCACAGCTCCTTGACGTACTTGCCGTTGAGCGACGCCGACACCATGAGGGTGCTCGAGCCGTCGTCGCGGAGGGCGATCTCGTCGGAGAGCACGCTGTCTTCCAGCCGCTTGAGCGAGCGGAGCGCCGCCAGCCAACCACCCGATTCCTTGATGGCGAAGGTCTTGCCCGTGGCCGTGTTGAGCCGCTCGACGGCCGCCTTGGCCTCAGCGTCTTCCGCCAGGTCGGCCAGTTTCTTTTTCCCCTTCTCCGCCAGCTTTTGCATCGCCAGAGTGTGGTCGATGTAGGCCTCGCGGGCCTTGGTTTGCTCGCCGCGGGCGGCCTT
>JBGQHD010000079.1:0-10602 GCA_041497795.1 Planctomycetia bacterium | reverse complement strand
CACCGAAGCCATCCGGCCGTCGTACGACCTGCGGGTGGTGCCCAAGAACGGCTTCCGCCACGACATGTATCGCGACGAAGAGTCGAAGACCAACGTCCCGGTGCTGATGGCCTCCGCCAGCCGCGAGAAGCTGTTCGACCTGTTCCTCGACCTCATGGATCCGCTGGGCTTCGAGGTGGACGCGGTGCTCGAGACCAGCCACCACCGGCCCAGCCGCGACCACGAGGACCTGTACCGCGAGCACATCGACATGCCGGTGCTCAAGAGCGTGCTCTGCGACTACGAGCACCTGATCCTCAACGACGGCTGCGCGGGCGTGGCCGTGCTCAACCCCGCCGTGCCGCTGGAAGTGCAGTTCGACGAGCACAAGCTGCTCATCATCTACGGCATGAAGCTGTCGGCCTTCGAGGAGATCCTCCGCCAGCACAACATCCCCTGCGACGACCGGATGAAGTTCGTCACTGAAGCCGAGCACGTCCACTCGTCCAGCGACGAGTACCACCGGCAGTTCCAAGAGCTGCGCACGCGACTGGGGATGGACGGAGCGTTCGACGAGGGAAGTGGAGCACGTTTCTAACGGGCACCGTCTAACGTGCGTCGAACCGCCAGACACGGCGGAAAACAGCTCGCCAGCGTTTCAGGGAGTGAGCGCTTTCGCCTCACGTTCCAACCGCGTGATGCTGCTGGCCCGCCGCGTTCGCCCCGCGACCATTGGTGAGGAACGGTCCTAACTCACCAGGCGGAACACAGCCGCTCCATCGCCAAACTAAGCAGTCGATCATCGAAGAGTTTTTGCTTGCGCTTTGCTGCCGAACGTCCACCCGGCCAGGTAGCAAGCTGTAATCGAACCGCTCCGACATTTGCTGGACATCCGCCGTCAGAGAGAATCCAGTCCACTGTCGCGAGCAGTTCCATTCCGAGCGGCGACTCAAAGCCATCAATGACCTTGGTCGCCGCGTCCAAGGCCGGAAGGTAGTCAGCGCCGGGTCCGGAATGAAGGTAGTCGTTTAGCTTGCTGCGCTGGCCCTCTTCGAACCAAATGAGATCGAGTGGCCCCGCATCTGCCAACCGTTTCTCGCAATGCAAATAGCTTCCGTCCAAACCGTCTAAGAGATGCCGCAACTGATCCGAATACGGGCCGTATTTGTTGGCTGCAAAGCGCAGGTTAAGCGGATCGCGCATCCCCAGTCGCTGGATCGTACGGTGCAGGAACCACGCCAGCTTCTGCACCTCCAGATTGGTGCACTCCAGGCCGAGGACCGCATAGCATCGGACCAGTTCGGCGATCAACGCTCGGGCTGGCGTTAGCTCGGTGACGCCTTGCCGCTTCGGGGCATTCTGGTATTCGGCAGTTGGAGCATAAACGGTCACCGTCACGTCCGGTACTTCTGCCAGTGCCGCCTCGATCTCGCGGCGGACATGCGCCCACTCCAATCCTCCGTTGCCACATCCAAGCGGGGGGATGGCTATTGATCGAATGCCTTTGTCTTGAATCACCCTCACCAAGTCTTTCAAGCCCTCGCGAATCCACTCCAACTTCGAAGGACTGCGCCAGTGCCTCTTGGTTGGAAAGTTGATGATCCAACGTGGCCCGACAAGTGCCCGATTCTCCGCCACGAACATTTGCCCGATTTGTACTTGTCCTGCCTTGCACGCCTCGCTGTACAGCCGCGCGTTCTCAGGGAATCGCTCGCGAAACATGAGCGCAATGCCTTTGCCCATGACGCCGACTTCGTTGACCGTGTTGACCAACGCCTCGGCTTGGTCGTCGAGCAGATTGCCTTGGACGAACTCGAGCATCAGAAGTACCATTCTGGCTTGGGGAGCACCTTCACAGCTACGGACAGTTCTTCTGCGTGGCGATCGATCCGCTGTTTCTGCTCCGGCCCGAAGCAGGCAATGCCAGCCAAGCTTGATGCCGGGAGAAATCGATGAATAAGTGCTTCTGCCTGGTAGCGCTCGCTCTTTCCGGGATCCTCCGGGTCCTTCTTGAAGTCTCGTGCTTGCAGGATTCGCCAGTCGATCCAATCGAGGTCTTGAAGGTCGCCACTAAATCGCGCGGCTTGCACGTAGGCATGGCGGTCCGTGAAAAGGAATTGATGCCCGCCTTGTCCCACACGATGCAGCGACGAAACAAGGATCGCGATCTCGCGCATGGGGCGTTGCTTGACCCCATTGTATCCCGTCTTGATGTTGAGCAGCATCGGCGAACATGGCGTGAAGTAGAAGGGAATGTAATCGCTCAGGGTTCCTCCCGGCCCCGTCTGACAAACTCGGCGGCGGCGTTTGTCGATCAGGTCTTGGTTGCCGATATCAATGTAGTTCGGGTCCAAGCGATTGGAACTCCGACAATGCAGTCCGTTAGCCAGAATCCATGGCACGTTGTCGATATGCGTGATCCGGAAGATCCGGGCTTGCTCGGCGGTCAAGATGTTCATGGCTCCTCCGATGCGTCATAGCGTTGGCTCCTTTCCAAACGCGCAGGTGCTGGTCGAATCGACGTGCGGGGGAATCCGTGCCGAATAAACTCGCGCCGGCCGTCCGCGGTGCGTCCCGCCTAGCTAGGACCACGGCTGTCGTTCACTGGCCGCAAAACAGCCAGACAGCTCCAGCGAAACGGGCGCGGCCGGATTGTAGTCTTTTGCTTGAAATCCTTCTACGGGGGGTCGCCGGCCATGCTGGACCGTTGCGATTGCTGAACCCCACCCGAGGTGTCCCGCGAATGGCTGCTTCCTCGGTTTACGAGCCGTCGCCGTGGCCTGGCCGCGGCGGCGACCCGTGGGTTATCGCTGGGCCACGAGATACAGCGCGCCCCAATATCCGCTGTGGTGCATCGCCGGTGGGCTCAATCCTCCCACTCGTCCGCCGGGTCGAACTTCGGCAGCACGATGTTGAGGATCCGCATGCGGCCGATGGCCCGGTGCCGCACGCCCGGCGGAATGACCACGCACATGCCCGCGCGGACCGGGATGATCTCGTCGTCGAGCTGCAACCGCGCGTCGGAGCCGCACTCCAGAAAGTAATACGTCTCGGTCAGCCGCTCGTGATGGTGCAGCCGGGCGTCGGCCGAGATGTCCACGCGGTGAATCGTGCCGGGAAAGCTCGCACTGGCGGCCAATGCCCGTCGGCTGGCGCCGCAGGGGCACGGCACGGGCGCGATCTGGTCGAAGTCCACGATCTCGCAACGACGGTCAGTGGCGGGCGGGGCGGACATGCTTCACCGATCAAAGAAGCTAGTGGAACGCTACAAAACGGGACGTTATTTCCTGCACAACCCTAGCAATCGATCTTGCCCTTCAGCCACTGCACCACCGCTTCGGCCGTGGCCGGGTTGGTGGCCAGCGCCACCTGGTGGACATCGCAGACGCGCATCAGGGCCGAGACGTCCGGCTCGTGCGGCTGGGCGGTGAGCGGGTCGCGGAAGAAGAACACCGCCTCGATTTCCCCCTGGGCGACCCGGCCGCCGATGATCAGGTCGCCCCCCTCGGGCCCGTGGATCACGCGCTCGATGCTCAGCCCCAGCTCGCGCTCGAGCAGTTCGCCGGTGTTGCCGGTGGCCACCAGCGCGTGCCGGCGAAACAACTCCGAATGCCGGCGGACAAAGTCCAGCAGCGCGGGCTTCGTCTTGTCGTGCGCGATCAGGGCCAGCGTCGTGGTTCCCATAGCGACATTCTACCGTCAACCGCCACCAGCAAGGCAAATGGCGCCCCAGAACGTCGATCGTAAACAAACGGAACCGGAGCAGACCGAGGAGAGCCGGGAAGTCGCGCGCACTTCACGCAGCCGCTTCACCGGAGTAGCATCAACGTAGCAAGCTGAAGATCGCCGCCGGTCCGCGGCCCTGCTCGGCCTTATGCGTCGGAATCTGCATGGATCCCTCGGACGACATTCAGGCCAATCCCGTCCCCTCGCCCGCTCCTGCTCGGCGCGATGCGCTGACCATCCTGCGCATCTTGCTGCTGACCGCCGGGGTCGCCGTGGGCATCCAGGTGTTTGGCTGGGAGAAAGACAAGCTCTTGCTTCTGCCTCTGGCCAACGCGGTGGTGATCGGACTCTCGCTGCCCGCGCCACTATTCGTGGTGGGGCGGGCGCGGCAGTCTCCGGGAGCGATGGGTCCGGGCAGCATGTTCGCGATGACGATGGGCATCGGCTCGCTGCTCTTGCTGCCCCCGCCCATCATCGCGAAGTTGGTCATCGCTCGCGAATCGTCCGCCCCCCTTTGCTTGTACTACGTCATGCCCCTGGCGGCGATTTGGTTCTTGCTGGGAGCGCTGCTCGCTGGTCAGATCAGCCGCCGCCTCTTCGACCGGGGCCGGACGCCGTGGACGGAGCGCTACGGGTACTTTCTCGCCGTCCTCTGGTCGCCGCTGGGCGTCTATCACCTCGTGAATTTCTATCGCGAGGCGATGGGATACAACGTCTTCAAGTGAGACGGCGTGCAAGCCACGCGACCGGAGATGACTACGCGTGCTGGCGTTGCCACCGCCGACAGCATTCCGCTGACTTGGTCTTTGCCTAGCGACTCTTTGCCGGCCGATCGATAGAAGACCGATTGACCCCCGCTGCCGTTTTTCGTAATTGCAGCGTCGCTATCCGCGAAGGACCGCGGAGGCACACGCGGCGTTCGCGTAGTGCGGCCTTTAGGCCGCTGGCCAAGCCAGGGCGCTTAGTGCCGCCCGCGGCCTGAAGGCCGCACTACGAACGCCGCTGCCGGCACGGCCCACGGAGGGGCCAGGAGGCTTTGTGTACCAGCCACAGGGATGGCGGCTTGGCGGTACGCGGCGCGAACCATCGCGCCGCAGGTCGTTGCTCCCCCTGTTGATGCTGCTGGGCGGCCTGACGTTTCTCTATGCCGGCGGCGATTTGCTCTACCGGCACTTCGCCAGTGATGCCGCTCGGCCGCATCGGGCGCTGGCCGGCTGGGCGCTCGTCGCGGTGGCCCTCGTGCAATGCCGCCTCGCGCACGTCGCCTGGCGACGCGAGGCCAAGCACCCCGGCTGCACGACAACATCAAGCGCGGTGCAGCCGGGGTGCTACACGCACCGCTTCGGCCTGCGATCGAGCTATTGGCGCTGGTTCCTGCTCGGCCCGGTCGTCTGTTACCTGGCGATGTTGATGCTGGGGCCCGATCGGCATGGGCGATACTTGTTCCGCGCCGCGATCGGCCTGTGGTACACGCTGATGCTCGTGCCGGTCGTGATGCCTGAAGTGCTCGCCGGCCGGTGGTGCGCTTGGGCGCGCTGGCGTCCGCTGCGGCAAGTTGCCCGCGCGGCGTTCCTGCTCCTGCTGGTCGGCGTGTCGGGCGAGCTAGGGCTGCGGCTCTACGGATCGCTCAGCGGCGACCCGCTGGACGCCACGGTCCTCGCCCAGCAATGCCTGTTGTCGCCCGGCAGCGATCTGGGCGGCCGGCGCGTGAATCGCCTGGGCTATTGGGACGACGAATTCCAGATCGAGCGCCGGCCCGGCGTGATGCGGGTGGCCGTGATCGGCGACGAGGTCACGCTCTCCGGCTCGCACGAATCGAACTTCCTCACGCGCGTCGAGCGCAGCCTGCCGGGCGTGGAAATCTATAACTTCGGCCTGCCGCACAGCGGGCCGCGCGAGTACACGGCGATCCTCACCAGCCAGGTGCTGGCCTTTCAGCCCGACCTGGTGCTGACCTGCATCTCGGTGGCCGACGACGTCACCGGCCGGCTGCCGACGCCCAGCCAGTTCGATTGGCAGCGATTGTACGTCGTACAGTTCGCGCGGCGGGCGTTTGGGCGAGAGACGCTACAACAGTCCTGCGCGGCGCTGATGGAGAGCCGAACATCGAAGATCGAAGATCGAACATCGAACATCCAACTGGCATCAGCTTCGTTCGATGTTGGATGTTCGATGTTCGATGTTGGATGTTCGGCCCACTGTCACCCGGCACCTGAAGAGACGTATCTGCAAGTCACCGCCGCCCAGTTGGCGGTGTGCCGCTCGCCGCTCGATGACCGCATGCGGCGGCGTTGGCAAGAGACGTTCGCCCACTTGAACGAGCTGGCCGCCATCTGCCGCCGGAACCACATCGCCACGGCCCTCGTCGTCGCTCCCAGCGTGCTGCAGCTCGACGCCCGGCTGCGCGACACGCTCTGCCGCCGCGCCGGCTACCGCGCCGGCGAGGTGGACGTGCAGCTCCCACAGCGGCAGCTCAGCCAGTTCGCCCAGGAGCACGGCCTGCCGCTGATCGACCTCTTGCCGCACTTCCGCTTGCCCGACCAGCCGACTTTCGCGTCGTCGGGTTGCCAATGGAACGACCTGGGGAACCAGGTGGCCGCCGACGCGCTGGCCGCTTGGCTGCGGCAGCGAGGCGCGACGCTGGTGGCACGGAAGTGAGTGGCAGCGGCTTGCCAACACATCTCGTGCTCGTAGTCGTGCTCGTGCTCGATCATTCTCACCCCTAACGTCTTTCGGCACGACGACGAACATGAGGTCTAGCGCTGGCAATCTTCTCGCGCCCGACCGCTTTCGAGCACGAGCACGAGCACGACTACGAGCACGAGGATTGACGGGATGTAGTGGCCTTTATGCGCGGGCTCCGATATCTTGCGCAGCATGACGCCACCCCGCCCGCGCACCAAGATCGTGGCCACGCTTGGCCCGGCCTCCAGCTCGCCGGAGGTGCTGCGCGAGCTGGTCCGCGCCGGCATGAGCGTGGCCCGGCTCAACTTCTCGCACGGCAGCCACGCCGACCACGAGCGGATGGTGCGGCTGCTGCGGGCCGTCGGCCAGGAGCTGGAAACGCCCCTCACGATCCTCCAAGACCTGCAAGGGCCCAAGATCCGCATCGGCCAGTTGCCGCAAGGGGAGACTACGCTCGTCGCCGGGCAAACGCTCACGTTCGTGCCCGAAGCCGAGTACCGGGGCCAGGCCGACTGCCTGCCGATCGACTACCTGCATTTGGGGGCCGAGGCCAAGAGGGGCGACCAGGTGCTGCTCGATGACGGGCTGCTCGAGCTGCGGGTCGAGGAGACCGCCGGCTCGGCCGTGCGCTGCCGGGTCGTCGAAGGCGGGCTGCTGAAGAGCCGCAAGGGGGTCGCGCTGCCGCACACGTCGCTGCGGCTCCCCTCGCTGACCGACAAGGACCGCCGCGACCTCAAGCTCGGCGTCGCGCTGGGCGTCGATTGGATCGCGCTCAGCTTCGTGCGCCGCGGGGCCGACGTGCGGGCGTTGAAGGAGCTGCTGGCCGCAGAGAAAGCCACGATCCCCGTCCTGGCCAAGATCGAAAAGCCCGAGGCCGTGGACCATCTCGACGAAATTCTCGACGAGGTGGATGGCCTGATGGTGGCCCGCGGCGACCTGGGCGTCGAGATGAGCCCCGAGCGGGTGCCGATGATCCAGAAGTGGATCATCCGGGCCGGCAGCCAGCGCGGCATCCCGGTGATCACCGCCACGCAAATGCTGGAGAGCATGATCCACGAGCCGCGGCCCACGCGAGCCGAGGCCAGCGACGTGGCCAACGCCATCCTCGACGGCACCGACGCGGTGATGCTGTCGGGCGAATCGGCGGTGGGCAAGTACCCGGTCAAATCGGTCGAGATGCTGGCCCGCATTGCCCGCGAAGTCGAGCCGCACGTGCCGGAAGGCGACTATGCACCGACGGGCCGCGACGAGACGCGGGTGCTGGCCCAGGCGATCCACGCCATCGACCGAGCCATGCCGCTACGGTGCATCGCGGCCTTCACGACCAGCGGCTACACGGCGCGGCTAGTCTCGGCCGAACGGCCGCAAGCGCCGCTAGTGGCCGTCACGCCGCGCCGCAACGTCTATTACTCGCTCAATCTGCTGTGGGGCACGCGGCCGCTGTTGGCCGAGCGGAACGTGGCCACGGCCGACGACCTGTTGGCGTTGACCGAGACCGTCTTGCTGGAAAAGCAGATCGCCGCCCCAGGCGACAAAGTGCTGATCGTCGCCGGCCTGCCGACCGGGCGCGCGGGCGGCACGAACTTCTTGAAGCTGCACACGATCCGCGGCGCGTGACGGGGGTGGCAAGACCTAGCCCGCAGCTTACTCGTCGTCAACGAACCCTTGCTCCTCCAGAATCTGGTACATGCCGATCTCCATATCTCTCGACCGCGACGCAGATCGTCGGATTCGCTCCAGAAGCACCTGGGTTAGCGGGTCATGCTTTTCGATCTCTTTGCTCGCGATCAATACTTCGACTTCTTTGACCGCCACGTACTTTGCCCCTCCGTAGTTCACTGAGTCGAGGCTAGTGTCTGGGGCCGCGATAAGAAACGTATCGCTCGCATTCACGTTAAGACATCCTGCTAAAGAACCTGTTGTAAGCGGCGTCATCCTTCAAGTCCTGAAGGATCGCTTCCTTGTCTTCGCTGCGGACAGCCTCGATGATCTCCTCAATCGGAATGCGGGTTGACGTTCCGTCGTTCCAGTGCTCTCTGCGATTGGCACAGAAAGCACTTGGCAGAGAAAGCACTCTTCGCGGCGCAGCACGAACTCGCCGTTGACTCGCCCGGCGGCCTCTTGTACAAGCGTCCCCCCTTGGACCGGAGTCGTCGCGGGCCGTCACGCGCGGGAAGCAAGCGTGGCGGCCGCTAGCGGACGACGCGCGATCCGGCCCATCCCCTTGGAGAATCCGGCTCCGCAAGCCGGGCTGTTGCTGCGCTCGATCGGCGCTCGGGCCGCGCCGGAAGGAGAGATTTCATGCGCATTTGGACACGCTGGCAGTCGTTCTGGTCGCATCTTGGCGCTTTGCTGGCCTGCGAGCAAACCGACGCCCGCCGCGGCCGCGCGCTGCGGCTGGAGACGCTCGAGGACCGCTGCCTGCTCAGCGGCGTGCAAGGCGACTTCAACGGCGACGGATACGCCGACCTCGTGGTCGGCATCCCCAACGAAAACGTCGGCGCGTTCGTCGATGCCGGCGCGGTCAACGTGATCTACGGCTCGGAGATTCTCGGCCTCGACGCGATCAACGGGCCGGGCAATCAGCAGTTCGATCAGGACGCCCTGGGCATTCTCGACGCGGCCGAGGACGGCGACCACTTCGGCGCCGCCGTGGCCGTGGGCGACTTCAACGGCGACGGCTTCGACGACGTGGCCATCGGCGCTCCGGACGAGGACCTGGGCGCCGGCAACACGCTCATTCAAGATGCCGGCGTCGTGCACGTCATCTACGGCTCGGCGAACGGCCTGAGCCATTCCGCCGCCTCGGGCAACCAGCTCTTCAGCCAGGACACTCCCGGGGTGAAGAACCAGGCCGAGGCCAACGACCGCTTTGGCGCGGTGCTGGCCGCAGGCGACTTCAATCACGACGGCTATGCGGACCTGGCGATCGGCATTCCCAACGAGGACATCCGTACCCAGCGGGACGCCGGCGCGGTGCAGATCCTTTTTGGCTCGGCCACCGGGCTCACCGTTTCCGACCAGTTCCTGGCCCAGAACACGCCCGGCATCAAGGATCCGGCGGAGAAGGGCGATCATTTCGGCGCCGCCCTGGCAGTGGGCGATTTCAACAACGACGGCATGGACGACCTGGCCATCGGCGTGCCCGACGAGGACGTGGGCCGCGCGCGGGACGCGGGGGCCGTGAACCTGCTCTATGGCTCCTTCCAAGGCTTGACGGTGACCGGCGATCAGTTCTGGACGCAAAACAGCGGCGGCGTCGCGGGCGCGGCCGAGTCCGGCGATCACTTCGGCGCCGCCTTGGCGGCCGGCGACTTCAATCACGACGGCCGCGACGATCTGGCCATCGGCGTGCCGCAGGAAGACCTCGGAGCCGTTGTCGATGCCGGCGGCGTGAACGTCCTCTACGGCGGCACGAACCGACTGACCGCCGTGGGCAGCCAGTTCTTCGATCAGGATACCGCGGACATGGTGGACACGGCCCAGGCCGGCGACCGGTTCGGCGCATCCTTGACCGCGGTGCCGACCGCGTTTGCTGGCTACGACGGCCTGGCCATCGGCGTGCCGGGCGAGGACGCCAATGCCGTCGTGGATTCCGGCGCCGTGCAAGTGGTCTTCGGCTCCGCCGCCGGCCTCGCGCCGGACGCCGGACCGGGCAACCAGCTCCTCCATCAAGACACGCCCGGCATGGCCGGCGACACGGGCGAGGTGGGCGACGCTTTCGGCACCACGCTCACGGCCGGCGTGTTCGACGCCTCCGGCTTCACGTCGCTGGTCATCGGCACGCCGCTGGAAGATAGCGGCCTGGTGGTCAACGCCGGCGCCGTGACCGTCATCCGCGGCTCCGCGCCCGGCCTGACCACGGTCGGCAGCCAGTTCTTCCTGCAAGGATTCGGCGGCATCCTCGGCATCGGTGAGGACGAAGACCAGTTCGGCGCGGCGCTGTAGCAGGCACACTCTGTGTGCCGTCCATGTGGTCAACTTGCTCTGCAAGTTGGACGGCAACTCGCGGAGCGAGTTGCCCACAATTGCGCCGTTGGGCGGACAGGAGTGTCCGCTTTACTTAAAGACCGCCAGCCTATCCAGCACGGTGATGACGCCCAGCGTCAGGAAGAACGTGCCGGCCAGGCCCAGCGTGATCCGCACGAACCAGCCGGGCCGAAGCGGTTTGGGCAAGAGGATGCTGTTGAGCGCCAGCGTGTGCCAGCAACT
>JBGQHD010000078.1:0-10631 GCA_041497795.1 Planctomycetia bacterium | reverse complement strand
AAGGACGTCGAGCGGCCGATCAAGACCACGCTCTTGCCCTCGACGACCTTGAACGCCTCCCCGCCGGGCATGGCCGGGCAGGTCGTCTGCGCCCTGGCCGAGGGGGCCGCCTATGCTCTTGACGCGGCCACCGGCAAAGTCCTCTGGCGGCGGTTCGTCGGCTACGACACGCTGGCCCCGCCGATCCGAGTCGGCGGGCAAGCCGGCGGCGACGTGCTGCTCATCGATTCCCAGAACGGCGAACTGGTGCGCGTGGCCGGCCCCACGGGCGTTTTGCGCTGGCGGCTGCCGCTGCCGGGGCTGAAGATCGCCCCCCTGGTGGTCGGCAACCGCCTGTGGGTGCCCGGCGCTGAAGAGGGCAAGGGCCGGCTCTATGCGGTCGATCTCGACACGGGCCGGTCCACCGGGTACGTCGAGCTGCCGCACGCGCTGCGCTGCTCTCCCACGGCGGATTCCGACGGCAAGCTCATCTTCCAGGTCGGCGCACACGCCAACCTGTACGTGTTCGACGCGGCCACGCACGCTTGCAAGATGGTGGCCTACCTGGGGCACGAGCCGGGCACGATCGTCGCGCCGCCCGTGCTGGCCGGCGACTACGTGATCCTGGTCGAGAACCGCCAGGCGAAGGTCTCCTGGGTCCGCGTGCTGAAGCTCGAGAAGCCGGAAGAGGGGGAGGAGGGCGAGCCCACGATCCGGCAACTGCAAGAGGTTCGCATCGACGGCCACGTGGCCGTGCCGCCGCTCGTGGTCGGCCGCAATCTGTTCGTGGCCACCGACCTGGGCGGCGTGTTCATGTTCGACATTGCGCCGGCGAATCCCAAGGAGCCGCTCATCAGGGGGCCGCTCAAGGCGGCCTCGCTGACCAAGCGGCAGATCACCTACTTGCATGTCCGCGGCTCGCGGCTGTGGACGGCCAATAACCAGTTCGCCAGCTACGACCTTCAGTTGGCGGGCGGTCAGTTGCTGTCGCGCTGGACGGCCGACGAGGGGAGCGAGTTCTTGCAGCCGTTCCAGACGGCCGGCGACGTGATCTTCCACGTCCGCAGCCAGCCCGGCAAGCCCGGCATCGTGGTCACCGCCGCCCAGATGGACCAGCAACAGAAGTACTGGGAAACGCGGCTGGCCGCGCCGCCCGCCGGCGGCGCGCTGGTCGACCCCAAGCGGCGGGAGATCGCCGTGCTGCTGGCCGACGGCTCGCTGTTTCAAACGCCGCTGGCCGCGCTGGCCGCCGCGGAAGGTCTTCCCCTGGCCGCCCGCACCGCGCTGGCGGACCCGCCGCCGGCCCCGGATGCTCAAGCCGTCGCCCTGACGGAAAGCCGCTGGGCGTTCGTCTCGAGCGCTGAACGTTCTTCCGTGCTGACGTACGCTCCCGGTGGCGCCGGGCCAATCCTGCGGTGGGTGAAGCTCCCCGACGTTGCCGGCGGCCTGCCCGTGGCGCTGGCGGGCAAGCTGGTCGTGCCCAGCGCGGCGGGCCTGGTGTTCGCCTTCGATCCCTTCGAGGGCCGGCTGGGGGCCGCGCCGTTCATCCCCAGCTTGGACGGCGGCCGCGAGTTCCGCTGGCGCGTCAATCAATCCGGCGGCCAGAGCGACGTGCTGCTGTTCGACGGCCGCCCCAAGAAATCGCGGTTCTTCCGCATCGGCGTGCGCGGCGAGCCGACCGAGCACTTGGCTGCCTTGAGCCAGGCGGATACCGTGCAGAAGCTCGACTCGGCGATCGCCCGCACCGACAAGGCGGCCTACGCCATCAACGCATCCGGAGAGCTGGTGGCCTTCGAGCTGCCCAGCCTGCGCCAGAAGTGGAGCCGCAAACTGCTGGGCCAGGTCGTCTGGGGGCCCCGCGCGGTGGGCGCGCGGGTCATGCTCCTGGTCGAGCCGCAGCCCTACGACGAGGTGTACTTGAACGACGACGAAGTGGTCAAGGTCCAGCCGATCACCGCCAGGATTCCCGAAAAGCCGCGGCCCGAGGAGAAGCTGCGCGTGCAGCTCTTGGAGGTCCCCGAACCGACGAGCCCTGGCCCAGCCACGAGCAAGCTGGCCGCTGGCAAAACGGAGAAGAAGGCAGCGACGAAGACGAAAGAGAAACCGCTGCCGCCGGGCGTTCGCCTCATCGCCTGGGCAGACATTTCGCGCCTGAAGCGGTTCGAGCAGATCATGGCCGAAACGGCGCGGCATCGCCTGATATGCCTCGACGACGGCCGCGACGGGCCGGCCTGGTCGGCGCCCTGGCGACATGGCCGCTTGTCCGGACCGCCGCTGGCGATCAGCGACGGCGGCTGTTTGGCGGCCGGCGCCCAGGGCGCGGTGGTCCGCTTGAATGCGGCGGGCGAGGAAGTCGCCAAGACCGATCTGCGCCAGCCGCTGGCGTCGGGGCCCCTGGCCGTCGATGAGCGGCAGATCGCCGTGGCCGGCCGCGACGGGACTTTGCACGTGCTGGCCTCTCCTTGAGAAGCGTGATGTCGATTCGTCGTCGCCAACTCGCGCGGTTTGTCAGCCTGGCGGCCCTGGTGGTCAGCGCGGGTTGGCTCTGCGCGCGCTGGTCGGCGGGGCAGACGCCTGCGGGCAAGGATCAGCCCTCGAAGGAGGCCCCCAAGGAAACCGGCCCAGCCAGCGACCCCGGCCAAGCAGGCAACACGGAAGACGACAAGCATCTGCCTCTCTACCAGCAGCGTCCGCACGAAGAGCTGCACCTCCGCGATGGCCGGACCAAAGACGGCAAGGAGAAAGTGGCGATCGTCAAGATTCGGCCGCTGCAGCCGATGCAGCTTTCCAATGGCGAGCTGCCCAAGAGCATCATCGCCGAAGTCACAATTCGGCTGCTGGACCGCGACGGCATCTACACGTTGCCGCGCGGCAAGATCCTTCAATGGCTCCGTTTCCGCGACCTGATCCTCCGCGAGGCGGAGCGGCTGGTCGAGGCCGGCCAGACCGATCCCAAGAAATTCGACGAGGCGTTCTACTACTACCAGCACCTCCGCGCGAACTACCAGGACAAGTTGCCGACGCTCAACGCCTCGACCGCCCGCTTCCATCTGGAGGAGGCCAAGAGCTACCTCCCCAAAAAGCGCCATGCCCAGGCCCTGACCCTGCTGAACCTGGCCTTCGAGCTGCACCCGGAGACGCCGGGCCTGGCCGATGCCATGGCCGAAGCGATCCAGGGGCTGATCGACGGCTACCTGGGCCAGCAGAAGTTCGCCGCCGCCCGGGCGCTGCTGGCCGCCTTTCAGCAGAAATTCCCGCAGCACCCCTCGGCGGCCAAGTGGCAAGGGCAGCTTTCCGCCGAGGCGCAGAAACTTCTCGACCAGGCCAAGGCGCAGCTCGCCAGCCAGCACGTGCACGAAGCCCGCGACCTGGCGCTGCGCTCCGTGAGCATTTGGCCGCTGGACGACGCGCGGAAGCTGCTCGACGAAGCCCAGCGCCGCTCGCCGCGGATCGTGGTGGGCGTCACGCTGCCGGCCCTGCGATCCGATCCGCAGTGCCTCGACGATTGGGCCGCCCGCCGCTCCGGGCGGCTGCTGCACCGCATGCTCATGGAGTTCACCGGCTACGGCGCGCTCGGCGGGCAGTACCGCTGTCCGCTGGGCCCCGATCCCCGGCACGAGGCCCTGGGCCGCCAGCTCGTGCTGCAATTGAATCCCAAGATCGCCTGGTCCGACGGCGCCGGCCTGCTCACCGCCGCCGACGTCTGCCGGCACCTGATGGCCCTGGCCGACCCGAACGACCGGGCCGCCTACCGGGACGACTGGGCCGAGATGTTCGTCGCCGCGCGAGTCCGCAACGAGGTCGAAGTGGTGATCGACCTGCGCCGCTCGCACGTGCATCCCGACGGATTGCTGCAGACGGTGGTGTTGCCCTGGTATCAGCGGGGCAAGCAGGCCGCGCCCGCCACGCTCGGCCCGTTCGTCGTGCATGAGGCGGTCGGCAACGAAATCCGCTACCGGGCCAACCCGCGCTATTTCGCCGTCGGCGCGGCGCAGCCCAAGGAAGTCATCGAGCGGCATTATCCCGACGGCCGCACGGCGGTGGCCGCGCTGCGCAGCGGCGAAATCGCCGTGCTGGACCGCGTGAACCCCTGGGACGTGGAACGGCTGCAGGCCGTGCCGTATCTCGAGGTGCAGCCCTACGCGGTGCCCACGGTGCACTGCCTGATCCCGCATCCCGACCACAAGCTGCTGGCCCGGCGGACGTTTCGCCGCTGCCTGGAGTCGGCCATCCACCGCGAGCGGATTCTGGCCGATTTGCTCAAGGGGTCGCGGCAGTTGGGCAATCAGTTGATCAGCGGGCCCTTCCCGGCCGGGGTGAGCAAGAGCGATCCGCGGGGCTACGCCTACGATCACACCGTACCGCCCCGGCCCTATGACCGCGCCCTGGCCGTCACGCTGCTGAATCTGGCCGTCGCGCAGGAGAACCTGGCCCGCAAAAAACGGGAAGAGCCGCCGCTGTCGGCCGCGCCGCCGTTGGTGCTGCTGCACCCGCCGCACGACGTGGCGCGGGTGGCGTGCCGGGCGATCAAGGACCAGCTTCAGGTCCTGGGCATCACGGTCAATCTCAAGGAGCAATCGACCGCCGCCACCGCCGGCACCACCACCACCGGCACCACCGCCGCCGGAAATGAGACGTACGACCTGCGTTACGCCGAGCTGGCGCTGTGGGAGCCGCTGATCGACGCCAATCGCGTGTTGGGGCCAGGGGGCCTCGTCGGCCGCACGAGCTCGTACATGGCGCTGGCCCTGCGGGACCTGGCGCAGACCGAGGACTGGGAACGCGTGCTGCCGAAGTTGCAGTACATCCATCGGCTGGCCCACGAAGAGCTGCCACTGATCCCGCTGTGGCAATTGACGGACCACTTCGCCCATCACCGCGACCTGAAGGGGGTGGGGGCGAATTGCGTGTCGCTGTATCAGAATGTTGAGGAGTGGCAAACCCCGCCCGCGATCCTGAACACCGCGCCCGAGGCCACGGCCGCCAGCACCCCACGACCATGACGCATCACCACGCCCACGATCGTGCACAGCGCCGGGGCCGGCTGGCTCGGCGGGCGCTGGCGGTAGGCGCGCTCACGCTGGTGCTGCAGGCGTTCTTGGGCGGCGGCCTCTTCGTCGGTGTAGCCAAGGCGGCTGGCGATCAGGGCCTGTGGGAGTTCACGCCGTACCGCGTCCAGGTGCTGGTGACCGTTGACGACGATGCAACGATGACGACGGCGCTGGCCGCCGATCTGCAGCGCGACGTGCAAGAGCGCATCGAAGCGGTGGTCGGGGCGCCCTGGGACGTGGAGACGATTCCCGCCCCGCCGACCGTGGCCCACGCCGTGCGCTGGCGTTACGGCGCGCTGCTGGCCGAGGATTTGCCCCGCGAATCGTTGGATTTCGACAAGGCGATGTTCGTCCGCGTCTCGCGCTCGGGCAGCGGCTATCGCGTGGCCGCCCGCGACTTCGACTTGCAGGCGCGAGTGCTGGGCAGCGCCGTCGTGCACGACGTGGCGCAGCGCTCGCTGCTGGGACCCATCGCCGCGGACGCGGTGCTGGAAGCCTTCGCGCCGCTGGCCCGGGTGGAGGTCGTCAAACAAAAGACCAGCGAGGTCCGTCTCCGCGCGGCCGCCCTGCCGACGCGCGATCCGGAGCTTCCCGTGCTCACTCGGGCTAAAGTCTTCGTCCCCGTGCTGCGGTCCAATAACTCCGACGGCAGCCTGAAGGCGGCGAGAGTCATTCCCTGGACCTTCCTGGCCGCCGAGCCGCCGGGCCGCGCGGCGACCGAGCCGGGCGCCGGCGCGAAAGAGAAACCCCAAGACGGCGCCAAGCCGCAACCGCCCGACCCGGCGACCGTGCAGTGCCGCATTCACACCGGCTTGCGGAGCCCGCTCAGCAGCCGCCGGCGAGGCCGCACCGAGCAGCTTGCGGTGGCGGTCAACCCGCCGCGCGCGGCGACGCGGCTGGAGCTGTTCTCGGCCTCCGAGACGGACTATCCCTTGGCCGGCTACCAGGTGTACGCCCAGACCCCCGATTCGCCCGCCACCACACTGCTGGGCCTGACCGACAACCGTGGGGTCATTCAGGTGCCGCCGGCCGACGAACATCCGCTGCGGTTGCTGATCATCAAGGACGGCGACGAACCGGTGGCCAGGCTGCCCGTGCTGGCCGGCTGGGAGCCGTCGTTGCGGGCGCTGGTCACGAACGACGAGCAGCGGCTGCGCGTGGAAGGGTTCATCACCGGCCTGCAGGAGCGGGCGGTGGACACCGTCGCCCGGCGGGAGCTGCTGCTGGCCCGGGTCCGCGTACGGCTCCAGTCCGGCCGCGTGGATGAGGCCGACGCGCTGTTCCAGCGCGTGAAGGCCCTGCCGACGCTCACCGATTTCCAGCAAGAGCTGCAGAGCTTCGAGCGGACCGCGCAGACAAACGATCCGCGGCTGAAGCGCAAGATCGACAAGCTGTTCGCCGACACGCGTCAGGTGCTCGAAAAGCATTTGGCGGAAAAGCAGGTCGATGAGCTCGCCGCCCAGCTTTCGGCCGCCAAGGGGACGGGGACCGCCAGCGTGCCGGCGGCGCCAGGCACGGGCGGCTTGTAGAACGTTTACGGATGATTCCGTAGCCGAAGTCGCCAGACTTCGGGCGTTGCCCTGAACTCTGGCGGCTGAACTCTGGCGAGTTCAGCTACGGGCGGTTCAGCTACGAAGCACGCCACCAGGGAGGGTCACATGCCGCAATCTTCGTTGCTGACGCGGCTGTTTGGGCTCGAAGGCCGCGTGGCGGTCGTGGTGGGGGGGGCGGGCCGCATCGGCCGGGCTCTGTGCCAGGGATTGTCCGAGGCCGGCGCCGCCGTTTGTGTGTTGGATGCCGATGCGGCCGCCGCCCGCGAACTCGCCGAACACCTGGGCCATCAGACCGGCTTTCCCACCTTGGCCGTCGTCGCGGATATCACGCGGGAGGAATCCCTGGCCGAAGCCGTGCGCAGTGTCGCCGCCGCCCTGGGTTCTCCAAGCATCCTGGTGAATTCCGCCCAGTTTCGCGGCGCCGGTTTCTACTCCTCTTCGCCCGAAGACTATCCGCGCGAGCCTTGGGAGCAGGTGCTCCGCACGAACCTGACGGGCGTGCACCTGGCTTGCCAGGCGTTCGGCCGCGCGATGAAGGGGCACGGCGGCGGCTCGTGTGGCGGCGGCTCGATCGTCAACCTGGCCTCGACCTACGGACTGGTCTCGCCCGATCCGCGCATCTACGGCGCCTCGGGTGTGAACTCGCCGCCCGCCTACGGGGCCGCCAAGGCCGGGGTCATCCAGCTCACCCGTTACCTGGCGGTGCACTGGCGGGACGACGGCATTCGCGTCAATTGCCTGGTGCCCGGCGGCGTGTTCGACGAGCAGGACGAGGCCTTTGTCGCCGAATACTGCCGGCGGACGCCGCTGGGCCGTATGGCCCGGCCGGAGGATTACGTCGGGCCGGTGCTGTTCATGGCCTCGGCGGCGTCGGCCTACATGACCGGCGCCGTGGTCACCGTGGACGGCGGCTGGACGGCCTGGTGAGAACGGCGCCGGCCGCGCCATCCGCACCATCGCTACCACCGCCCCGCTCCGCACTCTCTTCGCGCGCGGCCGGTAAGCTACGCTTGCAAGGAATGGTCTTTCACCCTTTGCATCCGGGACGGACTCTCTCGCGCGCCAGCCATGTCTGAATCCGCCGCCGCCAAACCCGCCGCCCAACCCGCAGCCGCGACCGACGGCCCCAAGCCGGGGTTGGTCAACAAGTTCACCATCATGCTGTCGCTGCTGGTGATCTTGGGGGGCGAGGCGCTGGTTGCGTTCTTCTTCTTGCCCTCGGCCGACGAAGTCGCCGCCGCCGGGCATTCGTCCCAAAAAGCCCAGGGGGACGGACACGGCCACGACGATCTGCCCGGCCTGGAGCAAGAAGTCCCGGACGAATCGCTGAAGGAGCTCGACCTGGAGAAATACAGCCTGACCATTCCCAACATGAAGACCGGCACCTCCTACCGGGTGGATTTCCACTTGTGGGGCGTGGTCGCCGCCGAGCACGAGAAGGACTTCGAGCGCCTCTACGAGGAGCACAAGCACCGCTTGCGCGATCAGATCGGCACGATCATCCGGCGGGCCGAGCCGGCCGAATTGGCCGAGCCGGGGTTGGGCTTGATCAAACGCGCCATTTCCACGAAAGTCAATCAGACCCTCGGCAAGTCCGTCCTGCACGGCGTGGTCTTCAGCGAGTTCGTGTTCTACGAGCAGTAAGTGGCACGTGGACGGCACGCGGAGCGTGCCTGCTACTTTGAATGGATTCCCATGGCTCAAGAGTCGCAGCACGCCGGCCAAGACGAGATCGAGCAGCGCGGCTCGAAGTCCTCGCCTGCGGCCTCTCCGGCGCAGCAACCACCGGCAACGCGGGCAGGCAGCGAGGTCCTCAACCAGGATGAGATCGAGGCCTTGCTGCCCAAGTCGGGCCAAGCCGCGCCGCAGGCGGGCGTTACGGCGCCGGCCGCCGGCGGCGTGGGTGCACCGACCAAGACCGAGCCGATCGCCGTACCCCGCAAGCAGGCCGATCACGATTCCCTGGCCGCGGGCGACGTGGAGTTTCTGCTGCGTCAGGCGGAAGAGGCGCTGGCCTCGGTCGATGCGCCGCGCATGGAAACCGCGCCCGGCCTGGCAGAGTTCCGCTTCGAAGAGTTTGGCGGAGCGCCGGCCTCGACCGAAATGGCCACGCTGGAGTTGATCCGCGACGTCGAGCTCGACGTGCGCATCGAGCTGGGTCGCACCGAAATGCACCTGGAAGACGTGCTGCGGCTGCGGCGCGGCTCGGTCGTGGCCCTGGACAAGCTGGCCGGCGACCCGGTCGATATCCACGTCAACGGCCGGCTCGTCGCCCGCGGCGAGGTCCTGGTGCTGAACGAGAACTTCTGCGTGCGCGTGAACGAGCTGGTTGCCGCCCAGCCGGCCAGGACTGGGTAACCGCCGCGGCCACGTCGCTTTCCCACATCGTTGGCACGGATGCCTTCCCTAAGTCTTCCCGTCGCGTTGGTCTGCCTCGTTAGCGGCGCGCCGCTGGCTCAGGGACAATCCGCGCGGTCGTGGGTACAGCCATCGGCAACGTCCACCGCTGAGGGGACGCAGACCGCGGGAACGGATGCGCGATCCGGCGACGTCATCCGCCCGGCAGCCTACCAGGGCTCGCCCAACGACCACCGCGAGATGGGCGCCCCCTCCTCGCGAAAGCCCGGGGCCCGCCCCTCGGCAGACGCCGGCGGCGAAAGCCCCCGCTCCAGCGGGCCGCTCGTCACCACGATGGCCAGCCTGGCGGTGGTCGTCGGCCTGTTCTTCCTGGTGATGTGGCTGGTGCGGCGCCACCTGCCGCGGGGGATGGGGCCGCTTCCCAGCGACGTGCTGGAGGTGCTCGGCCGCGCGGCGGTCGGGCAGAAGCAGTCCGTCACGCTGCTGCGCCTCGGCGACCGGCTGCTGCTGGTCGCCATCAGCGCCGCGGGAATCGAGACGCTCAGCGAAATCACCGACCCGGATGAAGTCACGCGCCTCTTGGGCCTGTGCCGCCAGGCCCAGCCGCAGAGCGCCACCACCGCATTCCGGGAGGTGCTCCAGCAGATGTCTAGCCCGCCGCGCGCCGCCAAGGCGGAGGACCGCCATGCGTGAGCTCCCGCGTGTGATTTCGAGCAAGACGACGAATCTCGCAGCCGTAGGACGGATTTCCAATCCGTCCTGCACCAAGCTCGCCTCGGCCATACGGGCAGCGTTTCTCATGCTCGCTACGGCTTCGGCGTTGATTGCGATCTATCTGGCACCCGCCCGCGCTCAAGACGCGCAGCCGCCCGCCAATCGAGCCACGCTGCTCGACCCGCCGGCCACGGCGACGCCACCTTCGCAGTCGAGCACCGACCCCGCTCAGTTGGTCGATCGCTGGACGAACCGCCAAGGGCTGTCGTCCGCCCTGCAGATCATGCTGCTGCTCACGGTCATCAGCGTGGCGCCGGCGCTATTGCTCATGACCACGAGCTTCGTGCGGATCGTCGTGGTGCTGGGCCTCCTGCGGCAGGCGCTGGGCACGCAGCAATTGCCCCCCTCGCAGGTGATCACGTCGCTGGCCCTGTTCATTTCGCTCTTGATCATGGCCCCGGTATGGAAGCAGGTCTACGACGAGGCCATCGCGCCCTACACGCAGGAGAAGATCGGTCTGGAGGACGCCTGGCAACGCGGGCAGGCGCCCATCCGTAAGTTCATGAGCGCGCAGATTCAACGCGCCGGCAACGAGGACGACGTGCACCTGTTCCTCGATTACCTCGATCCGCCCCGCCAAGGCACGTCCGACCCGCGGCCGCAGTACGTCTACTACGGTGCCCGAGCTGAACAGGGCGAGCAAGACGTGCCACTCCAGGCCTTGCTGCCGGGCTTCATGCTCAGCGAGCTGAAGACGTCGTTCGTGATCGGCTTCCAGATTTACTTGCCCTTCCTGATCCTCGACCTTGTCGTCTCCAGCGTACTGATCTCGATGGGCATGCTGATGCTGCCGCCCGTGCTGATCTCGTTGCCCTTCAAGCTGCTGCTGTTCGTGCTGGTGGATGGCTGGCACCTGGTGGTGGAGATGCTCATGGCGAGCTTCGAGCCGTTTTTGTGAGCCATCGTGGGGCACGTT
>JBGQHD010000077.1:0-10842 GCA_041497795.1 Planctomycetia bacterium | reverse complement strand
CCTGGTCCACATCGCGGCCACGAGCGTGGCGGCCGCATAGATCGCATAGACCCAGGTCGCGCCGTGCGGATCGCCCACTCGGCCGAAGTCGTGCCACGTGACCAAGCCGACGCCGACGGCCGCCGAGGCCGCGGCCACGATGGCGTAGTACAAGCCATCGAGCCGTCGTCCGCGCCGCAGCCACACGCCGGCCGCCAAACCGAGGAGCAGGGGCATCGGAGTGAGTGCGACGCCGCTGGCGGCCGAGACCATCGCCGTCGCCGTCTCGCCCGGCTCTCTCTCCGACCAGCCGACGCGGCCGGCGGCGACGTGGTAGCCGATCAAGTACGCCAGCACGAGGCAAGCCGACGCGATCAGGTGGGCCGCCGGGACTTCAAACAAGATCGCCACCGCGGTCAGCACGGCGAAATCGACGGCGGCCACCGGCAACATGCGCGCGGGATTCGGCCAGGCCAGGATGATTCCCGAGAGCAGCACGAGCGTGCCGAAGACGGCGATCGTGGTGCCGATGGTGCGGATGCCGGCCAGCTCCGGCGAGCGCACGCGCCGCCAAAGCAGCAGCCCGGTGGCCAATGCCGGAGCGGCACACAGGCTGACCAGCGGCGCGATCTCACCCAGCGTGCTGCGAATGTGCTGGGTTTTGGCGACCAGGAGCGCCAGCGGCAGCACGGCGGCAAAGCTGGTCATGCCCAGCCAGCGGAACATCTCGAACGCCGCCTGCTCATCGACGTCGTTCGAGCGGCGGCCTTGCCAAATCATGCCGGCCGTCGCGGCCAGGTAACAGGCCAGGGGCGCCAGGCCCAGGAGGTACAGGACCGGCGGTTCGCTTTGTGGCGACACAAAGCGGCGGATCAGCAGCGCGGCAATCGACGGGCCGAGCACGCCGAGCACCAGGTGCCAGGCTTTCTCCAGGCCGAGTGCTTTGCCCGGCTGAAGCGTGGCGCCGGCCACGCGGGTGAGATAGACGAACAGGCCGATCGAGGCCAGTTCGCCCCCGACGGTCCAGAGGTTGAGCGGCGCGGCCTCCTTCGAGAAGGCCGCCAGCGCCAGGAAATTCAGCGGCACCAGCAGCGTGGCGATAATTAAGAGGCCGTGGCTGGTCATCGGCAGCTTCATCCGCCGGTCGGCGTAGATCCCCAGACCGAACAGCCCGGCCGTGACACCATTAAAGACAAAGAATTGCAGCAGCGGCCAGTCCGCGATCTGCGCCCAGAAGCTGAGCACCAGGGCGATCGAGCCGCCGACGATCAGCAAGCCGCCAACCAGCTCGCCCCAGCGGATGTTGCGCTCTTCCATGAACGCCGCGAGCAATTGGGCGAAGGGGCGCGACGAGACCTTGGGCGGCTGGGCCGCGGCGGGCTTGGTCGTCTCATCAGTCGCTTGCTCCACTCCCGCCTCCGCGCGGCGCGCGGCGTAGTGGCGCACTCGCTCGGCCGGATCGACGGGAACGCCCTGCTCCGCAGCCGAGGCCACCGCCAGCTCTGGACTGACGGGCACAAAGGGAATTGGCGGCGCCGGCGGCGGCTTGACCACCTCGGCTTCCACGGCCGCAGTCGGGGACAGGCCGCGCTGCGGAGGCGCTGCGGCCCCCTGGGCGGTCTCTCGCAGCGTGTGTTGTTCCGCCCGCACGGCCTCGAGCAAATGCTGGCAGGCCTGATCGCCGAGCACGCCGTTTTCACGCAAGCGGCTGATTTGCCGGGAGAGGGCTTCGAGTGAAACGTCCCCCCGCGAGCCCCTCGATTCCAGGCCCGACGTGGGCCAGCCGCAGTTGTCGCACCTCGGCTCGCCGAGCATGATCGGCAGCCCGCACGTCGGGCATGGCCGCCAGGGGAGTTGCTGCGGCAGGGCTTTTTCCGTTTGGCCGGTGAGCGCTCGGAAGACCGCGACGAGGAGCTGCCAAATGCCATGCCCGACCAGGGCGAAGAGGAACACCCCGAAGGCAAAAAGGCAGACACCGCCGAGCAGATCGGGCATGCAGCAAGACCTCCGCGGTACCGCCGGCGAGAGAACCTCCGCCCCAAGGGGCGAGATTCCCCCCTCAAATATAACGCGCTGCCCGGCAGAGAATCGAACGTTTCCTCCGGAATGGTCGCGCCTGGCCAGGGCCGTCCGCTTTTCCACAGTAGGGCAAGCGCGTAGGATTCCTTAGCTTTTCGCGTTTCCCTTCCTTTGACGTTGGCATGGGCTTTTCTCGTGACGTCGCTCATTCCTTTCACGGAGGTGTGCTTTGCAGTCTGCTCCCGCCGGGAGCTTGCTGGAATATCTTCCGCAAGTTCCCGATCCGCGTGGGGCTCAGGGACGGCGCCATTCTCTTCAGGCCATGCTGGCTACGGTGGTTTGTGGCATCTTGAGCGGGGCGCGCGGCTATCGGCCGATCGCGCAATGGATACGTGCCCAAGACGTATCCGTGTGGCATGCACTGGGCTTTACCCGGAAGCCGCCGGGACACAACGCCTTTCGCGACTTGCTGATGCGTTTGTCGCCGGGGCACTTCGAGGCTGCGTTGCGGCAGTGGGTTACGGCCCTGCTGGGACACATGCCCGAAGGCGAGTTGCAAGCGATCGCGATCGACGGCAAAACGCTTTGCGGCACACTGCAGCCGCACCAGGCCGCGCTTCAACTCTTGTCGGCGCTGGATCATGCGACCGGCTATGCGCTCAGCCAGCAGGCGGTCGATCCGCAGACCAACGAAATCAAGACCTCCTTGGAGCTGCTGAAGGCCCTGGTACTCAAGGGGCGAATCATCACGGGCGACGCAATGTTCTGTCAGCGGGAGATTTGTGAGCAGATCGTCCAAGATGGTGGTCACTACTTCTTTGTCGTCAAAGACAACCAACCGACGCTCAAAGCCGCCATCGAGGACGAGTTCCAGGCGGGCTTTTCCCCCTACACCGAACAGCAGCGGCAGGCGCAGCTCTCTGAAGCCAGCAGCAGCGGCAAAGGGCACGGCCGCCGCGAGCGTCGCCATCTCCAGGCGAGCACACGATTGGCGGGTCACTACGACTGGCCCAGCTTGGCTCAAGTCTGCCGCATTCACCGCGCGGTGTGGCGCGACGGAAAACGTTGCGAAGAGACGCAGTATGCGGTGACCAGTGTGCCACGCCGTCAGGCCGATGCGCAACGCCTGCTGGAGATCTGGCGCGGTCACTGGGGGATCGAGAACCGGCTGTTCTACGTGCGCGACGTGACGATGGGCGAAGACGCCAGCCGCATCCGGAAGGGCCACGCACTCCAAGTGCTCGCCGCCGCTCGCAATGCGGCGATCACCCTCCTTCGCAGCCTAGGCGTCAAGAACATCGCCGAAGGACTTCGCCACTTCGCCTACCGCGTCAACGATCTTTTGACCACACTGGGCATCGTGAAAAAGTGAACGGCCCTGCGCGCCTGGCCGAGGCACTGGACTCGCGCCATGAGCGCGCTTAGAATGTTCAACGTTCAGCGGCAGCACTTCTCGCTGCCTCATCGCGGCGCACGTTGTAGCACACTCTCCCTGGATTACTCGACGCATCCGGGCATCTGGTTGTTCGTTCGTCTCATCCCAACACACAGGTGACACGATGGCTTGGCCGGACTTCGCCTCCCCCTTCGGGCAAGTGGAAAACGAATTCCTTCAACTGCTGCTCACGGATTTTGCGCTGACGCGACAGTCGCAAGGAATCGAGATGAATGTGTCATTCGGGGAGGAGACGCCCACGATCTGGTCGCGGAAGGGCCGGGTGCGTGTCCGGCAACAGATACCTGATTTCGAGAAGAAGAGCACCGAGTACCAGAGACGCCTAGACGCCTTTCTGCTCGAGGGGCGGGGCGACTCGTACCGTCATAAGGACGACGATTTCCCGTTTCGCTATGCGAGCGGCGGGGCGCTGCCCGTGATTCGGATCGACGGGAAGGAGTACTATTGTCTCTTCTATCGCGACATTTATCCCGTGGGGTGGAATATCGCGAACGGAGGAACAGATACGCGATTTGAATTGCAAAATCCCGTCCAAGCCATCGAGCGTGAACTTCGAGAGGAGCTCATTGTCGTTGATCCTGAAATCGGACGCGACTACGTCTTGGAACACTTGGAGCAATTGTCAGACCATCCGGATTGTGTCAACGTTCGCCGTCTGCTGGAGGCGGCGTTTCCATATCTGACGTTCTCGCAGTACAAGCGACTGGAAGTGCCCCTAAAATGGCTTGAAGGTCCGGACCGTGTTAACGTTTCCTTCGGTGGAAAAGCGTCGCAATCGTCCTTTTGTTTTCTAAATATTAATGCCCTGGATTTTGGCATTGAGCTTGACCGTGTCGCCAAGCTCAACGTGTCCAAAGATGTCGTGCTGGTCGACGGGGAAACCTATCAAGGGCTACCGCTCAATCAACCGATTGGCCTTTTCCTGACCGATTCCCTCAACGAGCGATTGAGAAGGCGCCATAAAGAGTTTGAGCCGGACCTGCTGTTTTGGAGCGGTCAGCGCCGTGATGCTACGGAGTTGCGGCCGGTAGTGCATCAGTACCTGGAACAAGCAAGGCGGTCCGACAGGGCCAGGAGGGAGTACGACGAAAGCCCTCTGAAGTTTGGACTGTGCCCGGTGACGGAACGCATCATTAGACGTTACATGCCGCCCGCACCCGATGCGGCTGGCGACGCGTCTGGCCCTAAGGGTTCGACGGACATCTTCATTAGTTTTGCCTCGGAAGACAAGGAAGTAGCTTCCCGCCTATACACGTACTTTGTTGACAACGCCAAATACCGCGTGTTTTTTAGCGACTGCTCCATTTACGACTCGAATTTCGGCCGCGAAATCGACGCGGCGCTGGATTCTTCTTTGGCAATGGTCGTTGTCGCCAGCCGGGTCGAGCACTTGATGAAGGGATGGGTGGAATTCGAGTGGCGCAGCTTCTTCCAACGCAACATGGTGTACAAGAGAGGACGCGCGAAGAATCCGCAACTCGTCTCGTTTGTCCGCGACGACATCAAACCGTTTGACCTTCCTAGCGTGCTTGCGCTCCACCAAACCATGACTTGGCCAAAGAAAGAGAATGCATCAGTCGAGCCGGCCTTCGGCGAACTCCTGCAGTTTCTCAATAGGTGCCTCAATTCAGAAAGCAAGGCGTAGTCCGCGATATGGACCCAAGAGCGCCGTGCGATCCTGCATCGTGCGATTGGCCACCGACGCTTCTGACTCTGTCGGCGGGGAACGGCTGCATTAGCGCAGTCTTGCCGCGCAGCGGATGATCGACGCCGGGATTCAGCAGCCCACTTGCGTAGTTGCGCGATGGCGCCAGTCGTTACGCTCGCTTGCAATCTTAGCCGCGTGAACGGTTACTGCTCTGGGTCTTGGCGGCGTAGCTGAGCCATGTGTCGCCATCGCCTGCCATCTGCTCCGGTGCCTGCCGGCGGCGTTTCAAGCGTGTTGCGCCTCGCCGGCGCAACTGGGGGGAGTTATCCTGTGTGAATCGACCCTCAGGAACGCCGGGATGTTCGGGAAGCCCGGCTCCTGGATGTTCCGAAACCCTGATCGGCGCAACTCGCCATGAACCAAGTCGCCGAACCGACGACGCACCGGCAATTCGACTGGGTGGCGCGTCAGCGCCGGCGCGAGTCGCTGCTGTCGTTCTTCACGCACGACGAAATCTCTCGGCTCGAAGCGGCGCGCGCTCGCGTAGATGCGACGCGGGCCACGATCGCCTACTCGGTGTACGAGAACCCCTTCGCCCGCGGCGGCGGCGTCTACGCGGTGGCCGACAACTACTGTGCCTGGCTCTCGCGGCAGGGGCGCGGCGTGGTGGCCGTCTCGCCGCTCCATGCCCGGCTGAAGACCGCCCCGCGGGATGCCGACTTGCGGACCGTGGGGCATTGCCAGGTGCCCTTCGCCGGGCGGAGCGTGGCGGTCACGCTGCTGGAGCACGTTCGCAACGGCGTGCGCTGGGTCTTGCCGCGCTCCGAGAGCTTCTTCCTCGCCGAGGGCGGGTCGTCCGGCACCGATCCTTACGTCTATGGCAATCCCGGCCAGCTTCTGGCCGATAGCCTGTTCTTCTGCGCCACGCTGCCGCACGCCCTGGCCGCGCTGGGGCTGCGCGACAACGTGATCGTGCACCTGCAAGACTGGGAGACCGCCTCGGCCGCTCTGACGATCAAGACGGCGCTCCTGGACGGCACGCTGGGCAGCGCGGCGGTCGTGCTCACGTCGCACAACCCCTACGACCAAGGGCTGCCCTGGCATGCGCTGCAATCGATCAGCCCGCGCTCGTATGAGGGCCTCGAGCGGCTGCACACGGTCTATCAGTACATGCTGCCGCTGACCGATGCGCCGATCACGACCGTCAGCCGGACCTTCGCCCGGGAACTGTGCCACGATCCGCTGCAATGCGAGGTGTTCGCCGATCATTTGCAGGGCGTGTTTCGCCGGCATGGGCTGCTGGGAGTCGATAACGGGCTGTTCGGCGAGCTGCAACCGCCTTACCCGACGCGGGACGTCCGTGCGGCCGAAAACGGCGACCCGTCCGGCATTCTCCAGCGCAAGCTGCAGAAACGGCGGACCATGCTGGCGACGATCGAGAGCTACCGCGACGACCGCATCGTCGGCCATCTCGACGGCGGAGACGGCGCACCCTTGGCCGACCTGCCCGACGACGTGCCGGTGTTCCTGATGTTCGGCCGGCTCGACCCTGCGCAAAAGGGCTTCGACGTGCTCTGCCGGGCGGTCGAGGCGCTGCCGCGCGGCCGGGCGCGGTGGATCTTCACGCCGATTGTCTCATCCGCGGCTCCGCGGGCATTCTTCGACGACCTGGCACAGCTCGCCGCCGACCAGCCGGGCGAAGTCGTCGTCTATCCCTTCCGCATGGAGCAAGGTTATCGCGAGGCGATGGCCGGAGCGTCGTACGCCGTGATGCCCTCGCTGTACGAGCCATTCGGCGGGGCCACCGAGCCGTACCTGGCCGGCACGCCCGTCGTCGCGCGAGCGACCGGCGGCCTGGTGCAGCAAGTGATGGACATCGACACCGATCCCCAGTCGGGCACCGGCGTGCTCTACCGGGAGCACGGCGACGCGACCGGCTGGCGCGCGGTTCAGGCGGCCGCCGGCCCCGCCCAACGGATGACCGTGCCGATCTACGGCGCGATGGTCGCCTCGCTGGCCGCCGCGCTGACGCGGGCCGCCGACATCTACCGCGCCGAGCCGGCGCTTTATGGCCGCATGCTGGCCGCGGGATACCCCATGGCCGAGCAGTTCTCCTGGGAGCGCACGGCGGCGGAGTATCAGCGGGTGTACGAGATGGCGACCGAGGGGTGAGGCGCGATCCACACCTGGTCTGGTCCTCGTCCTAATGCTTGTCCTCGAGCATCGGGGCGCGACTGTACACATTGAACGTCCAACATCGAACTTCCAACGTCCAACCTCGAACCTCTCCCTTCAATGTTGGACGTTGGACGTTCGACGTTGGACGTTCCGAGCCAACCCGTCTTGCCTTGGCGCGGCGCTTGCGAGATGCTGTTTCGCCAAGAACAAGGCTTCGGCCGCAGCCTGAAGCCTGAAGCCTGAAGCCTGAAGCCTGAAGCCTGAAGCCTGAAGCCTGAAGCCTGAAGCCTGAAGCCCTCACCCGCCATGCAGCAAATCGTCTTTGAAGAGCCGTACCAGTTCATTCCGCCAGTCAGGAAGAACTACTGGGCTCAAATCCTCAAGCACGTCATCTGGCCCATTCTGCGGCGGAACTACGGCCTCGCCAGCATCGACTACCGGGGGCTGGAGCACTACCTTGAGGCGGTCCGCGCCGGGCACGGAATCCTCGTGGCCGGCAACCACTGCCGGCCGGAAGATCCGATGGTCATCGGCTCGCTGGTCCACCGGACCGGCCAGCCGATGTACGCCATGGCCAGTTGGCACGTCTTCAAACAGAGCCGCATTCAGGCCTGGCTGGTGCGGCATTGCGGGGCGTTCAGCATTTACCGCGAGGGGATCGACCGGCAAGCGCTGAACCTGGCCATTGACATTCTGGCCACGGCGGAACGGCCGCTGGTGATCTTTCCCGAAGGGGCGATCAGCCGGCACAACGACCTGCTCAACAACCTGCTGGAAGGCACCGTCTTCATCGCTCGGACCGCCGCCCGTCGCCGCGCCAAGAATGGGTCAGGCCGCGTGGTGTTGCTGCCGCTGATGGTCAAATACCGCTTTCTCGGCGATCTGGAGGGCTCGCTGACGCCCGTGCTCGAGTCGATCGAGAAGCGGCTCACCTGGCAAGTGCAGGACGAGCTGTCGCTCGTGGAGCGCGTCTTCAAGATCGGCGAGGCGCTGCTGGCGCTCAAGGAGATGCAGTATCTCGGCGAGTCGCAGTCCGGGCCGCTGGCGGCGCGGATCGACCATCTCCGCGAGGCCGTGTTCGCGCCCATCGAGATGGACTGGGGGACCGGCGACGACTCCGAGGGGACCATCGGACGGGTCAAGCGGCTGCGGTCGGCGATCTTGCCCGACATGATCGCCAAGAAGGTGAGCGACGCCGAGCGCAAGCGGCGCTGGCGGCAACTGGCGGACTTGTACTTCGCCCAGCAGGTGTCGTTCTATCCGCCGGAGTACGTCCGCTCCAACCCCACGCCGGAGCGGATCATGGAGACCGTGGAGCGGTTCGACGAAGACGTGCACGACGTGGGGCGGATCCACCGGCCGTGGCACGCGATCCTCGAGTTCGGCGAACCGATCGAGGTGGCGCCGGAGAAAGTCCGCGGCGCGCGCGATCCGCTCTTGGGCGAGCTCTCGAAGCGGATGCGCTCGATCCTGGCCGGCCTGCAAAGCGAATCGGGCCCGCCGCTGCCGCTGCCTGATCCGCTGCCGGCGATCGGGCTGTGACATCGAATTCTCGGTTCCTTTCCGGGCGAGCGTGGGTTCAATGGTAAATGCACTCGCCAGGCCAATAGGGGCCCTTGAGCAACGGAGCTACTTGGAGCTATTCCTTGAACGCGACCTCACACGACATCCTGCACGCCGCACTGCAGCTTCCCGCGCCGCAGCGAGCGCAGGTGGTCCAAGACTTGTTGGACAGTCTCACCCCCCAAGCCGAGGAGCTGTTGGATGACGCTTGGGCCGCCGAGCTTGAGCAGCGAGTCGAAGAGTATATCCGGGGTGAGGCCGATGCGGTTCCTTGGTCTCAGCTCAAACTGGAAAAATAAGCCAGCGCCAAGGACGCCGCGAGGTCGTTTTCCACCGACTCGCAGGAGCAGAGTGCGAGCGCGGCGTTGGTATGTAAAAGAGCGTGGCGAGCCCCTCGGCGGGCGATTCAGCAACGAGGTTGACGCAGCCGTTCAGCGCATCGTGGATGCGCCGCGCGAAGAAGTGATGTCCGATCCCCCTACGGCGAAGCGGCCCCGTTGTGGTCCGCAGCTCCCGTGGCAGCATCGGCGCCCCGATCTTCCCCCAACGTCCAATCGCGCCGCTGGCGGCTGCTGGGGATGTTCATCGCCTTGCGGTACTTGGTGACCGTGCGGCGGGCGACGGTGACGCCGTGCTTGGCCAGCTCGGCCACCAGCTCGTCGTCGCTGAAGGGGTTGCGCTTGTCTTCCTGGTCCACAATCTCCTGCAGCTTCAGGCGGACCACGTCGTAGGCCATTTCGCTGCCGTCGGACGCGGCCGTGCCGCCGCCGAAGAACCGCTTGAGCGGGAAGATGCCGCGCGGCGTTTGAATCCACTTGTCGTCCACCGCCCGGCTGACCGTCGTCACGTGCACGTGCACCTTGTCGGCGATCTGCTGCATCTTCAGCGGATGGATGAACTCGGGCCCTTTCTCCAGGAACTCGGTCTGGTGATCGACGATCGCCTGGGCCACGCGACGGAGCGTGTTGCGGCGCTGGTCGATCGATTCGATCAGCCACTGGGCCGAGTTGATCTTCCGCTTGATGTACTCGCGCGTCTCGGGGGGCGTGTCCTTGCCGCGGAGCATTTTGCGGTAATAGGGACTGATGAACAGCCGCGGCAGGTCGCCGTCTTCCGCCCGCACGCTGTACGTGCCGTCCTCCTGGCGATCGACGAACACGTCGGGGATCACGCTGGCGGCGTGCACCGCCTGGAACTCCGAGCCGGGCTTGGGGTTCAGCTTGCGGATTTCGACGTGCACTTCCTGAATCGTTTCCAGCGAATAGCCGGTGCGCTTCTGAATGTACGGCAGCTTGTTGTGGCTCAGGTCCTCCAGGTGATCGGAGATCACCGTCTGCATCTCTTCGTAGAACAGCATGTCGGGCGTGAGCTGCAGCAGCAGGCACTCGCGCAGGTCGCGGGCGGCCACGCCGGGCGGATCGAGCCGCTGGACGACGGCCAGCGCGGCCTTGGCGGCCTCGAGCTGCTCCGGCCCGGCGGTGGCGTCCACCAGGTCCTCGAGCGGCACGGGCAGCCAGCCCTTGTCGTCCAACGCGTAGATGATGCGATCGCCCATCGACCGCGTCAGCTCGTCCAGGTTGAAGTACCGCAGTTGCTCGCGCAGATAGTCTTGCAACGTCTCCGGACGGTTCACCATGTTCGCCATGGCGTCGTGCTTGCGGTCGCCTTCCTCCTCCATGCGGTTGCTGGAGGTCCGCGGGCGCTCGTCGAAGTAGTCTTCGCCCCATTGGTCGCTGATCTCCAGCAGGCGCTCGAAGTCGTCCTCGGAGTTCGACTTGTCGTCAACGACCAGCTCTTTCTCTTCAACCGTCGGGCTGTCCGGGTTCACCTGCTCGACCGGCTCCTCCGGCAAATCGGGATCGCTCTCTTCCAGCTCCAGCACCGCGTTTTCTTGCAGCTCTTGCTCGATTCGCTCCTGCAAGGCCATCAGTGGCAATTGCAGGATCTCCATGGACTGGATCATGCGCGGCGTCAGAATCAGCTTTTGCTGCTGAGTCTG
>JBGQHD010000076.1:0-10884 GCA_041497795.1 Planctomycetia bacterium | reverse complement strand
TCTAACCCCCTCTCCCCCTGGGAAGAGGGCCGGGGTGAGGGGGAGCACAACCACCAACCACGACCTGCTCACCGCCGCCGCCGGATTTCGAACGGAGTCGAATCCTCATGCACGCACACCCACGGGGCCGGTCGCGACTGGCCCCGTTTCTCTTGCCTGCCCTGCTCCTGCTGGCCCCGCTCTGCGGCGGCTGCGGCTGGTTCAGCAGCTCCGGCCGCGGCTCTCCGGGTCAGAGCTTCTCGCTCACCGACTGGTTCAGCGCCGCGCCGGCCGACAGCGCCAAGGACGCCCGGCTCCGCGGGCTGGAAATCCAAAAGCAAGCCCTCGAAGCCGAGAACCGCGAGCTTGCCAACCGGCTCAGCGCCAGCGAGGCCGAGAAAGCCCGCGCGGAGAAGCACCTCGCCGCCGCCGCCGAAGAGCTGATCCTCGCCGGCCGCGTCCAACGTCCCCCGGCGTCAGCCGGAGAGGGCAAGGACGAGGGCTCGCGCCGGCGGTAGCTCATCAGGCGAAGCGCTCAGTCGATGTCGGCGTACTCAATTTGCACGCCCACGATTTCAGACCGGCGCACCACGAAGGCATCGAGGACCAGCGGATCGAAATGCTTGTCCCGCTCATCCTCCATGATCGCAAAGCACTTATCGAGCGGGAACGCCGGCTTATACGGGCGCTTGCTGCTCAGCGCGTCAAATACATCGGCAACGGCGGTAATGCGTCCTTCCAGGGGAATATCCTCACCCGCCAGGCCGAGCGGATATCCGCTGCCATCCCATTTCTCGTGGTGCGTGAGCGCGATACGAGCAGCCATTTCCAAGACGGGCGCGCGGCAGGGTTTGATCATGCTGGCACCCAGCGTGGTGTGGCAGAGATAGACATTCAGCTCGGCTCCGGTCATCGGCTCGAAAACTCTCTTGCCGAATCCGCAATGCCGTTGCATCAATTCAACTTCCTCTGGGTCCAGCTTCCCCGGCTTGAGCAGAATCGCGTCGGGAACACCGATCTTCCCGATATCGTGCAGCATGGCGGCTTGTTCCAGCAGCCCACAGGCATTGTCGCTAAGGCCCATTTGGCGAGCAATGATGCCTGCATACCGGGCCACCCGGATGACGTGCCGGCCGGTTTCGTTGTCGCGGTATTCCGCAGCGCGTGCCAGGCAACGAATGATCTCTTGCCGCGACTCCTCCAATTCGGCAGTCCGGGCCTTTACTTCGCGTTCCAGCTCGGCGGCGTAATTCTGGAGGTGATCGTGATGGGCCTTGAGCGCCAAGGCGTTTCGTACGCGCGGCAGGAATTCGGTGGCATCGATCGGCTTTGCCAAGAAGTCGGTTGCTCCCAGGTCGAGGGCCTGAGACTTGACTTCCCGGTCATCGAGGGCCGTCAGAATCAACACGGGAAGGTGCGCGAACCTTTCCCGCGCCCGCACGGATTTGAGGACCTCCAGGCCGCTCATCCGCGGCATCATGACGTCGAGCAGAAGGAGATCGGGGTCTTCCTGTTCCAAAAGGGGAAGCACTTCCGTCGGGTCGGTGGACAACACGAACCTGCTGTATCCCGATAACATGAGGTGCTTGCGGGCCAACTGCACGTTGATTGGCTCATCGTCCACGATGAGAATCTTTGGCTCGCGCGTGGAAGGGAGCGCGAGCGCCGGCGGCGCTTGCCGGGCACTGCATTTCGCTGCGGGGGCGTCAGGAGCAGGGGCTAGAATCATTGGTGCGGCACTCGTGTATGCGGCGGGTTGATCAAGCGTTCGCCCCATGAGGCGAAGTGGGAACAGTCACTCGGCGAGCCAGTTCTTCGACTTCGTCGATGAACTGCTCGATCGCGTCCGCGCGGCCAGTACGAGCCAGCCGTTCCAACTCCGCGGCAGGCTTGGTGAATGCAGCAAACCCCACAGAGCCGGCCACGCCCTTGAGCCAGTGAGCAAGCTGCGCCACCTGCTGCCAATCGGCTGCCTGCCAGGCTTCCCGAAGCTCGGGGAGCTTTTGGGCGAGGGAGTCAGCAAATTCTTGGATAAACCCGCGGAAGTCCGGGTCATCCAGGGGAAGCGTAGAGACGAGGCGCGAATCATCGCGTGCCTCGACCAGGGTGCAGTCGTTGCGGCCTTGCCCGCGTGAAGTGACTCGCAGCGCGTCGGCGATCGCGCGGAGCAGCTCGTTGCTGTCGATGGGCTTGGTGAGGTAGCCCGTGCAGCCGGCCGCTCGGCATCTTTCTTCGTCTCCTTTCATCGCGTGGGCCGTCAAAGCGATGATCGGTCCGGCAAAACCCTGCGCTTGCAAGGCGCGAGTCGCGGTATAGCCATCCATGACGGGCATTTGCATATCCATGAGGATGAGATCGAACGGCTTCTGGCTGGCAATGTCCACGCCCAGGCGGCCATTTTCCACCGTGGTGACGGTGGCCCCCGCACGCCGCAAGATGACGGTGATCAGCTTCCGGTTGATTTCGCCATCCTCGACGAGCAACACTCGGACGGCGGAGAGCGATACCTGCTCTTGGCGCCGGCGCGATACGTCGCCGGAGTTGTTGGCGAGCCTGGAGGGCAAAGAGAGCGGCACGTCGTCCAGCGGTCCCGTCTCGACGGTGGCGGTGAACGTGCTTCCTCGTCCGACCTCGCTCTGCACGTGAATCTCGCCGCCCAGCGCTCTGGCAATCCGGTGGCTGATGGCCAGGCCCAGCCCCGTCCCGCCATAACGTCGGGTGACCGAAATATCCGCCTGAACGAAAGGCTCGAAGATACTGTCCAGCTTGTCGGGCGGGATGCCGATTCCCGTGTCCACGACCTCGACCGCCAGCTTGGACCTGGCGGGAAGCAGACGCAAGACAATCCTTACGCCGCCCGCCTCGGTGAACTTGATCGCATTGCCGATGAGATTGATCAACAGTTGACGTAAGCGGATGACGTCGGTCCGGATGGTCTCGGGGATGCTGCCTGACCACTGATAGTCTAAGGTCAGCCCCTTTTCCGAGGCGCGCACCCGCAGCACGGATACCACTTCGGCGATGATCTGATGAGGCGAGCAGGGGCCGCGCTCCATCGCCATCATGCCGGCTTCGATTTTGGAGAGATCGAGGATGTCGTTGATGACCGTCAGCAGGTGGCGGCCGCTGGAGCAAATGGTCTGAAGGTAATCGGTGCGTTCCCCGGCGCTGAGATGGTGATCGCTTTTCTGCAGAATCTCCGCGAACCCAAGAATGCCGTTGAGCGGGGTGCGGATTTCGTGGCTCATGTTTGCCAGAAAGGCGCTTTTCGTGCGGTTGGCGGCCTCGGCGGCCTCCTGCGCTTCCTGGGCTTTGGTCTTGGCAGATTCCAGCAGCACTTGCCGCTGCGCCGTATCCCGCATCTCACTGATCCCCTTGCGGCAGGACCAGATCAGAAACACGTCCTCGAAGACTACCCAGGCGGCGTGCTCCAACCAGCGCCAGGGACTGGCGCCGGCGATGCCGTAGACAGATTCCGGCCAGACGATGCCGCGGATGAAGTGGTCGGCGGCCACCACCGCTGAGGCAGAGATCAAAACGCGCCAATCGCGATAAAACGCCAGGAACGCCAACGATCCGAATACATGAAAATGAGTCTCGATGCGACCGCCCAAAAGATGAATGAGGAGCGCCGACGTGAGCATTTGACCTACGGCAATGACGTGCCGCGTCACCACGCTGCCCGGCCGTGCAATGGCGAGTAAAACGGGCAAGCTGGTGATGGCGCCACCCAACAAAATCGCCGCCCAAACGTGGGAGTTCGTCTGACTGGAGGCGCCGATCCACGTCTTGGGCGATATCCAGATCGCGGCTACAATGCCGGCCAACCACTGAAATATCATCAGCCCGGCAAAGAGACGGTCGGTGCGACGAAAGATCTCTTGCTGGTGCCGCACGAACAATCGTTGGGCTTGGGCCTCAATTCCTTCAGTGAGCTCAGCGTGCATGGGTGGCTTGCGTGGAATGGCGACCGAGTGAACCCCAATGCTTGGCTGCTGGCCAGTCAATGGCGCGCACCTTTAGGCGGGACTAATTAAACCTAGCGTGTGCTCTGGCACCTTGTACGCACCGCAGCCTGCTTCCCCATTCCACGGGGGCCGGTTGTGCCGGACGTAGGAATGAGACCGAATGCAGCGCCTCGTGCGGTCGAATCGCATGATTCGGATGAGCGGTGGCCTTCCCACGACTTGACCACTGAGTCGATGCCTGTGGCTCGTCGCGATGGTGAGCGTGCCGGATGAAAATAGTGCAACGATGCGCTCCGCCGACCGCCTCAAGCTCCGTAGAATGCCGGGATGAGCCAGGCCCCTTTGGAGAAAGCCGTTGTGTACATGTCCACGGAAGACCCCTTGGCGGTCGCGGTGGTGGAAGCAATCCACAGCGGCAACGTCACAGCACTCAAACGGTTGCTTAGTGAGCATCCCGCATTGGCCAGCGTGCGACTGGGTGGCGACACAAATCGCAATCCCTGCGAGATGTCGCGCACGCTGCTTCACGTGGCGACGGATTGGCCCGGCAACTTCCCCAATGGGGCCGAGACGGTGGCGACACTTGTCGCTGCGGGGGCGGATGTCAACGGACGCTTCGCCGGGCCGCACACCGAAACACCGCTTCACTGGGCCGCCAGCAGCGACGACGTGGCGGCACTGGACGCCTTGTTGGACCGAGGAGCCGACATCGAAGCCGGCGGCGGCGTCATCGGCAACGGCACGCCCATCGCCGATGCGACGGCCTTTGGTCAATGGAAGGCGGCCAGACGGCTGGTTGAGCGCGGGGCCAAGACCACGCTCTGGCAGGCGGCTTCGTTGGGCTTGATGGATCGTGTCCAGGGATACTTCGTGAGTGCTGCTGCGCCGCCGCCGGCCGAGATCACCGGCGCCTTTTGGTGTGCCTGCCACGGCGGACAGCAGCAGGCGGCGGAATACCTATTAGACCACGGCGCGGACATCAACTGGATCGGCTACGACCAGTTGACACCCATCGAGGCCGCACGCCGAAGCGGCGCTACGGCCCTGGTCGAATGGCTGGGCAGCCACGGCGCGAAGTCGGCAGGTGCCCTCAAATGACAGCCTCTCCGGCGAGACGGGTGACCCAAGCATACTAACGGTAAAATGACGGCCCGACTCGGGGGCGCGCACCGCCGGTAGCTCAAAGGCGGCGTCACGCCATCGCTGCGCTCTGGGCTGCCACCCCAAGGACTGCGGCGTTCTAACTCAGCGCCACCAGCGCCGGCGTGCCCGTGCCCTGCGGATCGGGCGTGAGCGTCACGAGCACGTTCTTGAAGGCCGGGGTCATCGAACGGGGATCGACATGGGTCGGCACCAGAACGTTCGCCTCTGGGTAGTACATCAAGGCGTTGCCGGCGCGGATGTCGTACTCGCGCACCAGAATGCCGGGCATGGCGCCCGCGGCGCTGCGGACCGTGACCGGCTGGTCCACTTGCAGCCCCAGGCGGTCGATGTCGGTCCGATTGAGCAGGATCACGTCGCGGCGGTCCTGGCCACGGTAGATGTCTTCCTCCTCGTAGACCACCGTGTTGAACTGCCCTTCGGAGCGGACGGTCATCAGCCGCAGCTCGCGGTCGCCGCCGCGCATTTCCGGCAGCGCGTGAACGGTGAACCGCGCCTTGCCCGAGGGCGTGGCGAAACGTGATTCGCGGAGGACGCGGCCGGCGACGTGGAACTCTTCCTTCGTGCGGTCGATTTCGGCGGCCTGCTCGTAGCCGGGCACCGACCGTCCGATGAGGCTGCGGATTTCGCTATGACTGCGCAGCGATTGCCAGTCGAGCGGCGAGTCGCCGCCGAGCGCCTGCCCGGCCGCGGTGGCGATGATCTCGATCTCGCTTCTGGGTCCCTCGAGGCGGGCCTGCTGGCCGTCGCTGAGCCGCACGTAGTTGAACATCGACTCTTGCGTGGTCGGCTGCGGCTCTTCGTCGCGAGCCAGAACGGGCAGGATCAGCGTCTCGCGGCCACGGCCCCAGGCGTGCCCCGTGTTGAGCGTGGTGTTGAGGTAGGTGATCAGGTCCAGTTTGCCCAGCGCCCGGTGGGCGAACTTGGCGTCGGGGTTGCTGCCGAAGAGGTTCCCGCCGAGGCAGAAGGCCGACTGCAGCTCGCCGCGGTCGGCGGCGTGCATGCAGGCCATCGTATCCAGGCCAGGTGACCGCGGCAGCCGCACGTTGAGGACCGTTTCCAGGTTGTTGAGGAACCGCTCCTTGAGGTTCGGCACGACGCCCATCGAGCCGAGCCCTTGCACGTTCGAGTGGCCGCGGATCGGCAGCAGCCCCGCCCGCGGCCGGCCCGCCATGCCGCGAAGCAGAGCCAGGTTGACGATCGTCTGCACGTTGGCCACGCCATGCTGGTGCTGGGTGACGCCCATCGTCCAGCCGAAGACGACGTTTTTCGCGGCACAATACACATCAGCGACGCGCTCGATCGCGCTTCGGTCCACGCCGGAGAGGTGTTCGATGGCCTCCCAGGGCGTGTTGCGAACGTGGGCGGCGTAGTCGTCGAAGCCCTCGGTCACGCCGGCGATGAAGGCCGAGTCGGCGGCGTTCCGCTCGAGCACCAGCTTGGCCACGCCGGTGAGCAGGGCCATGTCGCCGCCGACGTGCGGCTGCACGTACAGGCTGGCGATCTTCGAGCCGAAGAGCAGGCTCCGCCAGTCGGATGGCACGACAAACTTGACGAGTCCGACTTCCCTGACCGGGTTGATGACGATCACGTGCCCCTTGCGGCGGCGGATGTTCATCAGCGTTCGCATCAGCCGCGGATGGTTCGAGGCCGGGTTGCCGCCAATGAGCACGAACAGGTCGGCCCCTTCGACGTCCTCGAGCGACACCGTGGCGGTGCCGGTGCCGAGCGATTCGCCCAGTCCCACGCCGCTGGCCTGGTGGCAGTAGAACGAGCAGTTGTGGACGAAGTTCGTGCCATACAGCCGGGCGAAGAGCTGCAGCAGGAAGCCGGCCTCGTTGGAGGACCGGCCGCTGACGTAGAAGAAGTTCTCCTCCGGCCGCGTGGCCCGCAGTTGCCGCTGGGCGCGCTCCAGCGCTTGGTCCCAGCCGATGACGCGATAGTGCGTGTCGCCGGGCCCGGCGTGCAGCGGCGCGGTGAGCCGGCCGCACCATTCCAGCTCGCGCGGCGAGAGGGTCTGCAACTGGGCGATCGAGTAACGCTGGAAGAAGTCAGGCTGCAGCCCGGCCTGCATGTCGGCCACCATGGCCTGGAGCGACTTCTTGCAGACCTCGGGCCAGTGCCCCATCTCATTGCGCATGCCGCCGGTCTGCCCGCCCATGCCCAGGGCGCAGGTTTTGCAGGCGTTCTTCGCCCGCATGGCCTTCCAGAGCCGCCGGAAGCCGACGCGCCGAGCCATGCGCAGCGTGTAACCGACGGCCGCCCAGCCGCCACCGGATTTTTTGGGTTTCATCGAAGTTGATTGTGACCGGCGGGGCGGCCGTCGTGCAACGTCGAAAAGCCGTCGCAGATTGTCATTCTGAGCGCCGCGAAGAATCGCGGCGCTGAGACCCTTCGCTGCGCTCAGGGTGACATGTCGGCGGTGCCCGATCTTACTTCGCCGCGCCGTCGCCGAGCTTAATCGTCACCGTCTTCAGCTCGGTGTAGTGCTCCAGCGCCGCTTCGCCATTCTCGCGGCCTTGGCCGGACATCTTGAAGCCGCCGAAGGGCGTCGTCGTATCGACCACGTGGTAGCAGTTGACCCAGACCGTGCCGGCCTTGACCTCGCGGGCGAAGAGGTGGGCCTTGTCGAGGTCCTTGGTCCAGATCGCCGCGGCCAGGCCGTAATAGGTGTTGTTGGCCCGCTGGATCACTTCGTCCACGGCCTTGAACGGCAGCACGCTGACCACCGGTCCGAAGATTTCGTCCTTGGCAATGGCCATGTCGTCGCGGACGCCGTCGAAGATCGTCGGCTCGACGAAGAAGCCCTGGCCGCCGAAGCGATTGCCGCCGACGACCAGCTTGGCGCCTTGCTTCTGGCCCAGGTCCACGTAACCGAGGATCTTGTCCATTTGCTCCTGCGAGACCTGCGGACCTTGCTCGGTGGCGGTGTCCAGCGGGTCGCCGAGCTTGCGGCCTTTGGCCTTTTTCGCCAGGCGGGAAACGAACTCGTCGTGGATCTTGTCCTCCACAAACAGTCGGCTGCCGGCCGTGCAGCACTGGCCGCCGTGGAAGTAGATGGCGTGAAAGGCGCCGGCCACGGCCTTGTCGAGATCGCAGTCGGCGAAGACGACGTTGGGGCTCTTGCCGCCCAGCTCGCAGCTCACGCGCTTCAGCGTGTCGGCGGCGTTCTTGATGATGATCTTGGCCGTTTCGTAGTGGCCGGTGAAGGCGATTTTATCGATGTCCGGGTGCGCCACGAGGGCGTGGCCGGTGGTCTCGCCCATGCCGTTGAGCACGTTGATTACGCCGTCGGGGAAGCCGGCTTCCAGGGCCAGCTCGGCGATGCGCATGCCGGTGAGCGGCGTCTGCTCGGCGAGCTTCATGATCACCGTGTTGCCGCAGGCCAACGCCGGCCCCCATTTCCAGGCCAGCATGAGCAGCGGGAAGTTCCAGGGGATGATCTGGCCGACGACGCCCACCGGCTGCCGCAGCGTGTAGGAAAGCATGTTGCCGCGCACGGGGACCGTGCGGCCTTCGATCTTGTCGGCCCAGCCGCCGTAATAGCGCAGCGTATTGACGACGCCTTGGAGATCGCCTCGGGCATCGGTGATCGTCTTGCCGCTGTTGAACGATTCCAGCGTGGCCAGCTCCTCTGCATTCTTCTCGGTCAAATCGGCGAGCTTGAACAGCAGCTTGCCGCGATCGGCGGCGTCCATCGTCTTCCACGGTCCGCTTTCCAGCGCCTTGCGCGCCGCGCGCACGGCCCGGTCCACGTCCTTATCGTCGGCCTCGGCGACTTGGCAGATCGTCGCGCCGGTGGCCGGGTTGATGGCGGCAAACGTTTTGCCGGAGCTGCCATCGACAAACTCGCCGCCGATGAACAGCGGCTGGTCCTTGACCTTGGGTGCCTTGACGCCGCGGGGCTTCTGGGCAGTGGCAGTGGCGGTGGCCATAAACAACTCCTGTTCGACGAATATGACTGGGAAATTGAGGTCGAGGACGGCCCCTCGCCACGAATGCATCATGGCTTGCGGCGCTGGCCGAAACATACTCCACGCGAAGCGGTCCGAAAAGCGGCGACTTGCAGGATTCTGGTGACGAAGCATCCGGGCGTATTTCCGCTGGGCATCTCGGCCAATTACCCTATATTCGAGCGACTGACGTTGGCCGAGGAGCCATGACGTGGTGAAACCCTGACATCGCGCCTCAAGTCGCACCCGATCCGGCCCAAAGCGAGTGTTCCCATGATGACCCACGGCCGCGAATCACGATTGCCCGCGATTATCGTCGCGGCGATTGCCGCCTACCTGTCATTCGCCCGTTCGGCGCCCGCGGCCGAAGACAGCCGGCCACCCAATGTCGTCATCATCCTGGCCGATGACCTGGGCTACGGCGACTTGGGCTGCTACGGCCACCCCACGATCCGCACGCCACACCTGGACACCATGGCCGCGGAGGGGCTCAAGTTCACGCAGTTCTATAGCGCCGCTCCGGTGTGTACGCCGAGCCGGGCCGCGCTCTTGACCGGCCGTTTGCCGATTCGCAATGGGATGTGCTCGAGCAAACGCGCGGTGCTGTTCCCCGATTCGAAAGGAGGCTTGCCCGCCGAAGAGACGACGCTGGCCGAAGCGCTCAAGGCCCACGGTTATCACACCTGCTGCATCGGCAAGTGGCACTTGGGGCACCTGCCGGAGTTCTTGCCGACGCGGCACGGCTTCGAGCGGTTCTTCGGTCTGCCGTACAGCAACGACATGCTCAAGCCCCCGCTGCCGCTGATGTCGGACGAGAAGACGATCGAGACCGAGCCGGATCAGCGGAAGCTGACGCAGCGATACACGATCGAGGCTGTGCGGTTCATCAAGGAGTGCTGCGCGCCGGAGGCCAAGGACAAGCCGTTCCTCCTTTATTTTCCGCACACGTTTCCGCACGTGCCGCTGTATGCCGACGAGCCGTTCGCCGGCCGCAGCCCGCGGGGGCTGTACGGCGACGTGGTGGAGACGCTCGATTGGAGCGTGGGCCTGATCCTCCGCACGCTGAAGGAAGAGGGCGTGGCCGACAACACGCTGGTCTTCTTTACCAGCGACAACGGCCCCTGGCTGATCCAAGGGGCGGCCGGCGGCTCGGCCGGCTTGCTGCGCGGCGGCAAGGGGAGCACCTGGGAAGGTGGCATGCGCGTGCCGGGCATCGCCTGGTGGCCGAAGCGCATCAAGCCGGGGCGGACCACTGCGGATCTGGCCAGCACCCTGGACCTGTTCGCCACCTGCCTGACGTTGGCCGACATCCCGCTGCCCGACGACCGGGTGCTGGACGGCTTTGACCTATCCCCGGTCCTATTCGGCAGCGGCGAGTCTGCCCGCGACACAATGTTCTTCTATCGCGGGGCCGATCTTTACGCCGTCCGCAAGGGGCCGTGGAAGCTGCATCTCAAGACCCACGACGGCTACGGCAAGAAGCCGGTCGAGACGCACGAACCGCCGCTCCTCTTCCATCTGGAGCACGATCCGTCGGAGCGGTACGACCTGACGGCGAAGGAGGCCGGGGTGGTCGCCGACCTGCTACCGCCCCTCGTCGAGGTCCGTCGGGAGCGCGCCCGGCTCAGGATGTGTGGCAACCCGCTGTGCGGCTTTCTATTCCTCGACCGGTCCCGCAACGCGAGCCGGGTCTGGTGCGATGCCGCGATCTGCGGCAACCGTGTCCGCGGTCGTCGGCACCGGCTCCGGCGTCTCGCCGGGTAGCGGCTCGGGCGAGCCATGGTCGGCCGACGCGGGCCCGCGGCCAAGCCATAGGCGCCACC
>JBGQHD010000075.1:0-10971 GCA_041497795.1 Planctomycetia bacterium | reverse complement strand
TCGGCGATCTCCACGCGGCAGCGCAGGGAGAGAACACGGGCGAGGTTGCGGGCACTCTGGCATTCCGGCAGCAGCAGGGAGATCGCCTCCGGCCCTTCCAGCTCCCTCAGGCGCAGGCCCCAATCGCAGCGGTCGCGCCACGCGCCTACTTCGAGCTCATTCAGCGCGTTGCGAAAGACCGAGACCCGCTGCCCCGCCTGGGCCGGTGTGAGCCCCTCGGGCAGCAGCGTGGTTCCTGGCGTCCAGCGGTTGTAGACGTCGTCGTAGAATTTCTTCTTGGCCTCGTCGCCGACCTGGTCGGCCATGAGCATGGCCCGGTGGTAGAGGTCGGCCCGGTTGCCCGGCTTGCGATCCAAATACTCCGGCAACAGCCGGTAACGCAGCGCTCCGCGGGGTGCCGCCGCGGGTGAGACGGTCATCCGCACCAGCCGGGGCTGCGGCTTGGGCGTCTCCACGGACGCGCTCTTGGCCGGCGGCGGGGCAACCACTTTCACTTGGGCAGCCGCGGAGAGTGCCGACGCGACAAACACCGCGGCAGCCAGCGCAACGGGCCAAGCACGTCGAAGGCAAATCGAGAACATCGTGAAAAACCTCGCTGACCTGCAAAGAGGCGCTTTGTTTGTGAACAGAAGGCAACGAGGAAACGAAGGATGCTTGACCGACGAATAACCGCCTTCGTCTCCTTCGCGAGCTTCTGTGCAAGAATCTTCAACTTCTCGTCCGAACCTCGTCACCGCGCCACGAGTCAGTCCACGCCGCGCACCATATCGCCCAGCAGTTCGTGGTAGGCCACCGGGTGCTCTGCCCCGCTGGGGGGGGTCCCTGAACCCAAGGCTTCGACCCCCAACGCCAGCGCGAGCTGCCGCTTCTGCACGTAGCTGACGGGCGGCAGCGTCGTGCGGGGCACGTAATCGACGCGGGCAACATCCACGCGCGCGGCCGTCGGCGCCTCGGCGGTCATCTCCATCATGCCCGGCGTTCCCGGCAGGCCATCGCTCGCCATCGCACCCGGCAGACCCCTTCCAGGCTGCGGCTCGAACTGCGGCGGCAGCACCTGCTGCGGCGGCACTGGCGCGTGGACGTAAACCGGCTCGCGCACCACGAGCGGACGCTGGCTGATGGCCAACAGCAATCCCAGCACGGTGGCCGCGATCGTCGATACCGCGGTGGCGCCGGGCCACATCCATTTGGGCAGCGTCATCCCCCCGGCCCAGGGGCGCTCGACCATCGCCCTTTCGATGGTCGCCCTGCCGGCCAGGAACATCAGCCGGTCGCGGTCGATCGGGCCGGCGTCGGGCCGTAGCGTGGCCAGGGCCTGCTCCAGCTCGCGGCATTCATTGTCGCTGCCGTCGGAAAGGGGGCGCGGCGGGCGCGGTGATTGATCGTGCATCTAGTCCTGCTCCGAAATGGTGACGCCGAGCCGCTCGCGCAGAGCGGTCAGGGCGGCTTGATAGCGGCGGTGGGCGGTGCTGGACGAGGTCTGCGTCAGCTCCGCGATCTGCTCGAACGACAACCCACCCCAAAGCTTGGCCACGACCGTCTCGCGTTGCTCCGGCGGCAGGGTGGTCAGCGCCTCGGCAGCGGCCTGGGCGTCCAGGCGGCTGTCCTCGGCCGGCACGAACCACGTGGCGGCCTCGGTGGCCGAGCGCCCCTCGTACTTGCGCCGCCGCATGGCCGAGCGGCTGACGCTGATCGCCCGGTTGCGCACCACCTGGTACAGCCAGGCGATGGCGCACTGCGGCATCTCCGGCTGGCGCACGAGTTGCACGAAGGCGTCCTGCACCACGTCTTGGGGGGTATCGCACCACGTGCGCGCAAACAGCACCAGCGCTGGGGCGTGCTCGTCCAGCAGCCGTCCTAGGAGCTTGTCGTCCACGAGTTGCCTTACGTCGCCGAGATGCCGTGCGGGTCGTGGGTGCGTTTACTAGACATGACGCCGTGAAACCGGTCCCGTCCCGCCAAAATCCCGATCAAGGCCGCTCGGAGCAGGCGCGGCATCGCTACGCCAGTTGCCGTCGCCGTCCGTCTCCGCTCTCCCCGCCCGCGGCTCAAGATGGGGACGACATCCGTAAATCAAGACCGCCAGCACGACGAGCACGACGAATACGACGAGGAGCAAGGCGCGGCGACGGCGTTTCCGAGCTTGCACCTCGCCGGAGGCGTCGCGGCTGGCCTTGGCCTCCGCTTGCTCCGAGGCCGCGGGAATAACCGTCGGCTGATCGGCTTGCCCTTTGACCGTGTCCTCTGGCGCGGTTGCCCTTGGTGGCAGGGTCTGCTGCACGGCAGCCGGGTCACCCTGCGGACCGATCGTCTGGCGGCTCGCGGGCAAGGCCGCGCAGGCGATGTCCAGATCGAGGTCGTCCGCCTCGCTGCTTCGGTCTTGTGGCAGCGGCAGCAGATCGCCGGCGAACGCGGTCGTTTCGTCAAAGCCATCGGCACCCGCCAGCACCGCCTCCAGCGCGGCGATCAGCTCGCTGGCCGCCTGATAGCGGTTTTCCGGCCGCTTGGCCACCATGCGGTGATAGATGGCGTTCAACTCCGCCGGCACGTCGTCGCGGGCGTCGCAGAGCGAAGGAATCGGCGCCTCGCGATGAGCCAGGATTTTTTTGACCACGCTGTCGCCGTCGTACATCCGCCGGGCGGTGAGCAAGAAATACAGCGTGCAGCCGAGGCTGTAGATGTCGCTCCGCTCGTCGGCGTCGTGCGTATCGACGGCCTGCTCCGGCGACATGTAATCGACCGTCCCCATCACCGCGCCGGCGCTGGTAAGCTGTTCCCGTGTGGCGTCGTCGGCCGCGGCGGTCTCGTGGCCGAAGCCGGCCAGGCCCATGTCGAGGATCTTGACCGTCCCCTCGCGGTCCATCAGCAGGTTGCCCGGCTTGATGTCGCGGTGCACGATCCCCTGGGCGTGGGCGTGCTCCAGCCCGCGCGCCGCCTGGAGGATGCAGGCCACGGCGTGCGGCACTGCCAGCGGCCCGCGGTCGCGGACGATCGAGGCCAGGTCGCGCCCCGCGACGTACTCCATCACCAGGTAATGGATGCCGCCGTCCTCGCGGGCGTCGTAGGCGATCACGATATTGGCGTGCGTGAGCTTGGCCGCCGCCCGCACCTCGCGCTCGAAGCGGCGCACGGCGTCAGGCTGTTTCAGCAGCTCCGGCGAGATGATCTTGATCGCCACCAGCCGGTCCATGCGGCGATGGCGGGCCGTGAACACCTGCCCCATGCCGCCGGCGCCGAGCCGGTCGAGGATCACGTAGTCGCCTAGCACCAGGTGCTGTGCCCCGCCCTTGAGCGCCATCACGGCCTGATAGCGAGTGAGCTTGCCGGTGCGGACTAGTTCCCTGGTTAAGGTGCGGATGTCACCGCCGCGGGCATCGCCGGGCAGCGCCGCGAGAAAGGCTTCGACTTCCTTGTCAGTCATCAAGCCGCTGGCGACGAGCGTTCTGGAGAGCTGGTCAACCGTCAGCGGGGCAGCAGGATCATTGCCAACCGGCCGAGGTTCGCCTTGGTTCGCCGCCTCGTCCGTGGGTCCGTGTTCGCCCGCCGGGGTTGCTCGCGCCTTGTCTAAGGCGCGAAGCCGGCGCCGCCGGCGCGCAAGAACCAGAATCCAGGCGCCGGCGCCAATCGCCAGGATCACGAGGATTTCCGACGGTTCGATGCCGACTACGCCGATCATGGAGCTGTCTCGCGGGCCTCACCGGATGCTTGGGATGTGCACAGCAATTCACGATCTAGCCTACCACCACCGCGCGGCCGCCAAAAGGGAGCGGGAGCGGGGATCGGGGGTGAGCGTCTCGAAAGTAGGTGGAAAACGTGCTCTGTTGGAGGGGTGGTTGGTGAAGTTGCCTAAGGCGGACATTCCAGCCGCCTGCCCACCTTCTCCAGTCGCAACTTCTTCACAAATCGCGATGCTGCGCTTGTGGTGCTGCGGCTGCGGATTATGATGGCTGCATTGGTAAAGCCAATGCCGCGTGGGCGTCTGTCCACGTGACTTCGTGACTTCGCTCATTTCTCAGCCGTTCGTTGATGGAGCAACGTCGATGCCGCGAGTTCTGACATCGTCCTGGCAGTTGCAGCTCGAGCGCGGGCCTAACTGTCTGTTCGTGCGCCTGTGCCCCGACGGCAGCCGGGGCTGCGACGACAGCGAGTTGTCGGAGCGCCTCGCGGACCTCTTGGATCAGCACCTGACCAACCGCCTGGTCTTGGAAATGGATCAGGTGGACCTGCTGAACTCGCTGCTGTTGGGTCAGTTGGTCAATCTGTCGAACCGCGTGCGCACTCAGGGGGGAATGATCCGGCTCTGCGGCTTGTCTCCCCTCAATCAGGGCGTGCTGTGCACGACGCGGCTCGATCGGCGGCTGCCGCACTACGCCGACCGTCTGGGCGCGGTGCACGGCACGGTGCCCGCGAAGCCGCGGTAGGCACGTGGCCGCGCCTCTCCGAGACGCGACCGCGAGTCTCGGAGTGACTCGCCCACGTGACTTGGTTGGCGCTGCCCCGCGCATCGGCTAAGGTGTTGCCATTGGCCCACGCAGGTGGACACTTTCGTCCCTGAACGAAAGTAGCTGAACTCGCCAGAGTTCAGTTGTCTGAAGTCTGGCGACTTCAGCTACGAACCTCAGCCGAGCCGCCCAGCCGAGGAGCACCGATGAGCGGTCCCGCGACCAACCGTTCGGTCACTGCCCCTCTGGGGATGCGCCACCCCTTGGTGACGCGGCGCTCGGCGCTGTCGGCAGGCTGCGTGGGCTTACTGGGGCTGGGGATGAACCACCTGGAAGCGCTGCGCGCCGCCGAGCCGCCGCGAGGGGGTGCCGCGGATCATCCGCCGCCCAAAGCCAAGAGCGTCATCTACATCTTCCTCTCCGGCGGCCTGGCTCAGCACGATAGCTTCGACCTCAAGCCCGAGGCGACCGACACGATCCGCGGCGATTTCAAGCCGATCGCCACGCGCACCACCGGGGTGCTAATCTGCGAGCATCTGCCGCTCTTGGCGCAGCGCAGCGACAAGTGGGCGCTGGTGCGGTCGCTGACCCATCCTTCGAACGATCACTCGCTCGGGCATCACATCATGCTGACGGGGCGATCCGAGGCGCCTCGCGGCTTTGACCCCAATCGGCCGCAGACGAGCGACTATCCGTCGATCGCCGCGGTGGCGGGTGACGCCGTGCCGAGCCGCTTAGCCCTACCAGCGGGCGCGCTGCGGCCGGCGAACAACCTTCCGCCCGCCGTCGTGCTGCCGGAGCGGCTGGTGCATTACTCCGGCCGCGTGATTCCCGGCCAATTCGCCGGCATGATGGGGCCGCGCCGCGACCCGTGGTTCGTCGAGGCCTCGCCCTACGAATCGACCGCTTACGGGGCCTATCCGCAATACGAGTTCGATCATCAGCAGCGGTCGTTGCCCGTGAAGAAACGGGTGTTCCAGGCCCCGAATCTTTCGCTGCCCGAGGGGCTGGGTGGCGGACGGGTTGGCCGGCGGATCGACCTGCTCAAGCTGGTCGAGCAGCAGCGCCGCGAGCTGGAGCGCTTCGCGGAGATCGAGAGTTTCGACCGCTATCGTCAGCAGGCCGTATCGCTGCTGGCCGATCCCAAGACGCAGCGGGCGTTCGACGTCGTCCACGCCGACGCGAAGTCCCTGGACCGCTACGGCCGCAATGCGTTCGGCTGGTCGCTCTTGATGGCACGGCGGCTGGTCTCAGCCGGAGTGAGCCTGGTCCAAGTGAACCTCGGCAACAACGAATCGTGGGACACGCACGGCAACGCCTTCCCACACCTCCGCGACAAGCTCTTCCCGCCGACCGACCGGGCGCTGGCGGCCCTGCTGGACGACTTGGACGAGAGCGGCGAGCTGGGCGAGACGTTGATCGTGATGGCCGGCGAGTTCGGCCGCACGCCCAAGATTTCGACGCTGCCGCAGTTCTATAAGCTGCCGGGCCGCGACCATTGGGGGGCGGTGCAAACGGTCTTCTTCGCCGGCGGCGGAGTGCGCGGCGGCACGGTCATCGGCTCCTCCGACAAGACCGGCGGCTACCCGCACACCCGCCCGCAGCGGCCGGAGAACATGGCCGCCACCATCTACCACGCGCTAGGCATCCCCTCCACGGCCGTGTGGCGTGATGATTTAGATCGGCCGCATCATATCTACGACGGCGAGCCGATCAGCGGACTGCTGGGGTAGGCGGACAAGAAGGGCCGGCTTACGGAAGATCGAAAAAGCCGAAAGGCGAGGCGGCAAAGTCTCGCTGCGCCGGCTTGCGGCCGCGCGCTGCGATTCCTCGCCGTCTCGCCTGTTCGACCGCGCGACGCATTAGCGCGCCGCGCGTGAAGGGCCGTTCCTCTCCTCTCGCCTTCTCTCTTCCGGCCCGCGCCTACCAGCAATAGCCGCCGTAGCCTCCGCCGTAGTCACCGCCGTAGTAACCCGGACTCACGTACGCGCCGTACCCCGGGTAACCGACTGCGGGGTAGCTGGGATACAGGGGATACGACGGGTAGTAAGACGGGTAGTAATACGAGCGGAACGATGGGTAGCTGTGGAACGCCCGCAAGTCGTAGGCTCGATAGGCCGCCGGGTAGCCCTGGCCGATCGAGAAACTGAACCCTATCCCGCCGCGAGGGGCGTAGCCGCCGGGGTAGTTGTGTCGGTGGTCGGCGCGGGCGGGGTTGGCGATCGCCAGGGCGACCAAGACGACGCTCGGAACGAACAACAGCTTCAAGCAGCGTGATCTCATGTCTATCTCCCGATTTCCGTGCGTCGGCTGGCTTGATGCACCAGAGCAGGAGCGCGATGGGGCCGGCGCACTTGCGCCTCCATAGACAGCAACTGACGGACCGAAACGCCGGGCATTCGCGTTGCAGGTCACAAGTGCTTCTCTGGTAGCCGGTTGGGTAATTCCATCCGAAGGCGTGGCGGCTTGGATGCTCGCTCGTGCGCTATCAAGCTTGCGACAGATGTCATCATTATGACAATACGCGACCCCTCGACTCTCACCCCGCCGCCGTGTTGGGCACGTTGTGTGCCACAACACCAGCCCGGCGCGCAAGCGCGCCCGCGAGAGGCCGCGAAGTACCCTCGCTTGGGTGTCCTAATTCGACGTCAGAAGCCCGGCTTCTCCCAGAAGCCGGGCTTCTTTCCCGTCAATTTAGGACACCACCCAAGATCGGTTCATCTTCAAATCCTCGTCGCTAATCCCTATACTTCGCCAATACACGTGGTGGCCGCGTTGTTAACCCGCGCGGCGAAGGATGTCCCTGGGCCGCTGGCTGAAAGCCGGACGGCTCATGGGATTTCGCCCGGGTGTTGGCGCTCTTCGGCCCACGGGGCCGTCAGCCCGCCAGACGCCGTTGCCACCGATCTGAATCACTGCGGCACGTTCTGCCGGAGCTTCGAGGGAGGATCGCGATGACTTGCCGAATCGCCGGTGAGGTCCGCCGTGTCCGCGAAGCTCACTTCCAAGCCACGCGACACATGCTGGATTCCCTGACCCATGACCCAACGCGACGTGCAAGACCACTGGGACTCCCTGGCGAATCAACTGGGGGCCGAACCGCAAGTTAACGTCACGCCAACCGCCCCCAAAGCGACTCAGGAACCGTCTCGACGCGTGGTCGGCGGACCGCGCGTGCGACCTCCGTCCACCGACTGGGGCGAAGTGGCCGTGCGATTGGGCGTCGTGGCGCCCGAGCCGATTGCCGAAGCCCGCAAATGGCGGCTGCGCGAAACGGCGGAGCCGGCCAAGCCGCGCGAGGCCCCGCGCGAAAAACCGGCGGAGCAGCGCGCAGCGGGCGGCTTTGGCGCCGGGATCTCGGCGGCGGAGGCTCGACTGCGCGAGGAAGGCTCGGCCGCCGAGGCCGAGCAATCCGCGGCCGCGGCCGCGGCCGCGCCTTGGCTCGAGGAAATCGGGGCGGGCGACGAGCCCAAGGAACGCCGACGGCGACGCAAGCGCCGCCGCTCACGCGGCGACCGAGACAAGCCCGAGGATCGTGCCGCGGAGGCGACCGCGGACGCCGGCAGCACCGTCCCCGACGCCGCATCGGACGCGGAACGAGGGGCCGAAAGCCGCAGGGGACCGCAACGCCCGCGGCGCGAGGATGCCGAGCCGGCCGAGCCTGAGCGCGCCGCGCGCGAACTCCCCGACGGCGAGCGCGCTACCGATGAACGCGGCGAAGACGAACGCAGCGAAGACGAACGCAGCGAAGATTCGCGCGGCGAGGACGAGGGCAGCGGCGAACAACGCCCCCAGGGCGAGTCGCCGGAGGATCGGCCCCGGCGAGGTCGTCGCCGCCGAGGCCGGCGCGGCGGAGATCGCCGCCCCCGCGAGGAAGCAGCGGCCCCGCGCGGCGAGCGCCCCGAGGGCCCCGGTGAGGGCCCCGGCGAGGACGCCGCGGACACCGTCGCCAAAGCCACGGAAGAGGCCCTCCGCGAGCCGATCGACGACGACGAGGAGGAGGATGCCGAGGACCAGGAAGCTCGCGCCGAGGACCATCGCAACATCCCGGCCTGGCAGGAAGCGATCGGCGTGATCATCGACAAGAACATGGAGGCGCGGGCCAAGAACCCTCATCCCTACCGCTCTCGCGGCGGCAGAGGACGCGGCCGTGGCTGACGAGCCCGAGTGCTCTGCGGCCGCTCACGTGGGCGAGTCTCTCCGAGACTCGCATCCGCGTCTCGGAGAGACGCGGCCACATGACATGTTAACCGGTCGCCTGTGCATCCTGGCGGCTGCCGTGCTGTGGAGCACCAGCGGGCTGTTCACCAAGGCGCCGCTGTTCGACGATTGGCCGCTGGCAGACCGCGGCGTGCTGCTGGCCTTTTGGCGGGCGCTGTTCGCGGGCCTCTCGATCCTGCCGCTGGTCCGCCGCCCAAGCTGGGACTGGCGGATGGCGCCGATGGCCGGCTGCTTCGCCGGCATGAGCATCTCGTACATGACCGCGGTGACGCTCAACACGGCCGCCAACGCCATCTGGCTGCAAAGCACCGCGCCGCTTTGGGTGCTGCTCTATACCGTCGTCATCTTCCGAGGCGCCGGCCGTGGCGGCGGCGGTCGCGTTGAGCGTCGCGACCTCTCGACGCTGGGATTCTGCGCGGCGGGGCTGGGCCTGATTCTGTTCTACGAATTCACCCAGGGCTCCGGCGCCGCTTCGTCGCAGGACTCGCGCTGGGGCGTCGTCTGCGGCCTGGCGGCCGGGGCCTGTTACGGCGGCGTAGTGATGTTCTTGCACGGCCTGCGCCGTCACAACGCCGTCTGGCTGGTGGTCCTCAACCAACTGGCCACCGCGGCGGTGCTCGCTCCGTGGGCGCTGTCCGTGGGCGCTTGGCCCAGCGGCCTGCAGCTCGCCACGTTGGCCGCGTTCGGGGCGTTGCAGATTGCCGTGCCGTATCTGCTATTCGCCCGCGGGCTGCGGAGCGTCGCCAGTCAAGAGGCCTCGCTCATCGGCCTGTTGGAGCCGGTGCTGGTGCCCGTCTGGGTCTGGTTCGCGCTGGGGAACCCCGAGACGCAGTGGTGGACCTTGGCCGGTGGGGCGCTAATTCTCATCGGTCTGGCCTGGCGCTATTTGCCGACCGCCCGGGCGGGAGCCAGCGCCGGCACCGTGCGCTCCGCCAAGGCGAACACGCCAAACAGCAGCGGCACGTAGATCAGGTCGCCCACCAGCATGGCCCGGAAGAAGGGCAGCCCGGCAACGTAGCATTGCAGTAGTCCGCTGAACGACCGTTCGTAGCCGAATTCCGGCGTCAGCCAGGAGCCGAAGTTGCTCACCAGAAAAAAGAGCACCGCCCCACCCAGCGCTGCGCCGCCCAAAGAGGTAACGTAGGCGGCAAGTGGGGCGCGCTCTCGTCGCACGAGCTGGCCGCAGAGCGCTACGCCGACGAAGCCCAGGTATTTGAAGACCATGGCCAGTACGTTGGCCTGCGTGAAGCCCCAGTGCGGATCCAACAAGGTCTTGGTCAGGTCGCTGATCGCCAGCGCCGCGATGGGTACCGCGATGGCCAGCGGCCGGTTGAGCAGGTAGGCCCCCGCGAAGAGGGCGATGGCCCCCATCGGAGTAATGTTCCAGGGATGCTTCACCAGCGTCATCGCCGCGCCGAACAGGATGAGGAACACGGCGAGCGCGACGCGCCCGTAGGTCTCTCGAGTGCGCGTGCTTGCTGGCGAGGGCTGGGCCGAGGGCTGCATTTTGGAGGACTCAAGTGCCGCCGAGGTGATGTTTCAGCGTGCGTGATCTTACGAGACCTCGTAGGGTGGGACAAGGCCGCGCCAGCGGCCGCCGGCCCACCCAAACGCGGGTGCCGGCCACATCTCGGTGGGCCGGCGCTCGCTGCGCGAGCTGGTCCCACCCTACGACTGCCCCACAGAGAATCATCCCGGCATCAGGTCGTCCAGCGTCAGCGGCCGGCCGTCGGGCCGAGCCTCGCCGATCACCCGCGGCTTGCTGACCGGCTGCACGACGTCGAAGCGCGCCCGGTTCAGCAGGCTGCCGTACGGCACCGCGTCGATCTTTAGGCGAATGCCCAGCTCGTCGCCCACTTCTTCCTCCAGGCGTCGGTAGAGCCGTGGATCGGCCCGGGAGGCCTCGGCGCGAAAGCGGACTTCCTGGCCCTCCAGCTCGATCAGCCAGAGGTCGCCGATCGCCTCGGCCGGCGCGGCCAGCAGACGCTGCTCCAGGTCGCGGACGTAGATCCAGCGCTCGCCCAGGCGAATGCGATTGAGGTCCCGGCCGAAGTGCTCGACAACCAGCGACTGCCGGCCGCACGGGCAGCCGTGGTCGTCGATCAGCCGCACGTAGTCGCCCAGCACGAACCGCACCAGCGGCATCGCCTCCCGCGTCAGCGTCGTGAGCACGGCCACGCCCCGCTCGCCGGGCGAGACCGGCTGCTTTAACAGCTCGTCGAGGACTTCGAGAACGAAATGGTCCCACGAGAGGTGCAGCCGGCCCTCCTCGCAATCGACCGCGATGTTGCCGGCCTCGGTGCAACCG
>JBGQHD010000074.1:0-11000 GCA_041497795.1 Planctomycetia bacterium | reverse complement strand
GCCGACAACGAAGTCGCGGCGGTGTGCCTGGTGATCCTGGCCGCGCTGAGCGGCGTGACCGCCATTGCGGCATGGCTGCTCGTGTCGCTGCGGCAACGGGGTCGGGAGGTCATCTCGCGGAGCGCAAGTGATTCTTCGTAGCCTGACTCTCCGAGTCGGGCGCCCGACTAGGAGAGTCAGGCTACGGCACCCGGTTGATTGTGACTTGCGGCTTTGGCCATTAGAATCGGCCTCGTTCGACGTCCGGCTGTTTCTCTCCACCCGCCTTGCGAGGTTCGCCATGTCAGCGCGTCATCGTTCGCCGCTCAGGCCGTCAGCGGTCGTCACCGCCGCCATCGTGCTCTTCTTTTTGGCCGCCATCGGCTCGGCGCAAATCTTTGGCATTCGGGAGGCCGCCCGGCGGGCACAGTGCAGCAACAATCTCCGGCAACTGGCCCTGGGCGTTCACCTGTATCACGACGTGAACAACCAACTGCCTCCGCTGGCTACCGACGAAAACCACTGGACTTGCATCGCCCTGATGTTGCCCTACCTGGAGCAGGACGACGTTTACAAGAAGATCGATTTCCTCGAGCCGCCCAAGTCGGAAAAGAACAAGGCCGTGGTCGCGGCCTTCAAGATGCCCACGCTACTGTGCCCCTCGCGGCGGAGCAAGGCGGCTCGCAAGGAGGGCGATTTCAAAGGGGGCCAGCCGAGCGACTACGTGGCCGTCTCCACGACGAGCCTGAAGAAGTATGGTTCCACCGACGGCATCATCATCTATCGGGCGGCGCCGCCGAATAAGGATCGGGGACTCCGCGCGCTCAAGTCGCAGACGACATTTGGCTCGGTGACCGATGGCCTGAGCAACACGGCCATGATCGGCGAGAAGCACATGCTCAAGGACTGGCTCCAGGGCAAATACGACGAGCCGGCGCTGGTGGCCGCGAACGATCAGAACACCATCCGCATTGCCAGCACGGTGGAGAAGGACAAGGCGGACGGCAAGGAGGTCGAGAAGCTCCGCGGCCTGGCCGCCGACGACGACAAGGACAAGGACGACTGGAAGTTCGGCAGCGCCCACCCGGACCTGTGCCTGTTCGCCCTGGGGGACGCCAGCGTTCGCCCCATCAAGAACAAGACCGATCCCAAGATCCTGCGGCTGTTGTGCTCGCGCAACGACGGCGAGGCGTTCAAGTTTCCGGAATAGCTCGATGCCTCGAGTTCGGTGGCCTCGAGCAGGTGCCGCGAGCCGAGCGGCACGGACCTCATAGGGGTCCCGGAGCGTATTGGTCCCGCTCGGCTCGCGGGACCTACTGGCAGCGCGGTTCGCTTGTATCCCTAGCCTGCGGGGATAGAATGGCATAGTCGCCTGTGTTGCGCCCCTCTCCCGACGACCAAGTCGCAAGGCGTTTGCCGTGTACGACTTCCGCTCCAAGACTCCGCCGCCGGTCTACCACGGCCGGGCCTACCAGCGGCGGCTGATCTATCTGGTCGGGGGTTTGGTGCTCGTGCTCTATGCCATGTGGCACGCCAAGGATCCGCGGCACTGGAAGTGGTTCGAGTTCTTCACCCAGCCGCGAACGGCGGAAGTCGATACCACCGCGCCGGCCGCTCCGCCGGGCCACGACGTTCCCGATCCGATGGTCTCGGTCGGCAAGCGCAAGGCCGAAAAGCCGGATGCCAGCAAACCGTTGCCCGAGCGCGTGCGGCCGGAGCTGCTGAAGAACGTCGTCGATAGCGTGGCCGGCCTGGATCCCAAGGAGTTGGATGCCTTCTTTCATTTGTTCGAGGTTCTACGGGAGACAGACCCTGAAGCCCTCCGCGCCGCGAAAGCCGAGCCGGTCACACACCTGCAGCTTTGGGAGCAATCCGCCGCGTACCGTGGCAAGCTGGTGTCGATGACCGGCAGCATTCGCCGGGCTTTGCCGAGAACTTTTCCGGCGAATGACCACGGGCTGTCGAAGTACCACGAGGTGTGGATGCTCCCCGATGGCGCCAGCAATCCCGTGGTGATCTACACCCTGGCGTTGCCGGCCGAATTTCCCCAGGGGGCCGAGTTGGACGAGCCCGCCTCGGTGACGGGCTTTTACTATCGTCGCTGGTGGTACATGGCCGGCGACGAATCGAAGCCGGAAACGCTCAAGGGGCGCTTGGCCCCGATGCTGCTGGCCCGCGGCATCGATTGGTCGCCGCAGCCGCCGGTTGCCGACCTTCGCGCGGGGTCCACGAGCTTTGAAACGCTGTGCTGGGCCGCCGCCGGCGTCGTCGTCGTCATGGCTTTGGGTGTAGTTTTCATGAGGCGGTATTCTCGCGAGCGGCCGCTGCCAGACTATGTCCGGGCGCGCATGAAGCAGCACGACTTGGACGACGTCCCCGGCGACACGGGCAAGAGGGACATCCATTCCGATCTCGAAAAGCTCAGCCAAGCCGATGACGAGTCGGATTACCGTCCCTAGAGTCGCCGGCCTGTTGGCGGCGGCAACCCTGTTGGCGGCGGCTGGCCTGCCATCCGCGGCCGCCGACTCGCCGCAGCCGCCCGTGGCCGAGACGAGCAGCTCGCCCGACGCGCGCGAGTTTCTCCGCCTGCTCGGCATCGACGAGAGCCATTTCCAGAAGTTCTCGGACGGCCAACCCGTGGGGGGGGGCGGCGAGCGGGAGGCGCTGGCAGAGCTGCTCTTCGCCGTGCGCCGCATCCCTCCCCAATTCGCCGAGCGCTGGGCCAGGCAGACCGGCGACTTCGATTGGGAAACGTTCGCGAAGAAATCCCCGACTCGGCGAGGCCAATTCTTCGGCCTCCGCGGGCATGTGACCAAGGTGACCGAGCAGCGCCCGCCGGCGGAATTGGCCCAGCGGCTGGACCTCAAGGGGTTCTACCGCTGCGAATGCGAGGTCGGCGACCGTGCCTCGCCGGCGGTCGTCTACGCCGTTGCCGTACCCCTGGAGTGGCCGGCGGACAACGCCATCCGTGAGCCGGTGAGCTTCCAGGGCGTGTATTTCAAGCTGTCGGCCGGTGGTCTGTCCAACCCCAGCACGCCGACCTTCGCCGCCACGCGGCTGGCTTGGCATCCCGAGGGCCTGCTCGGCCGCCTTGGCCTGGATGTGGGCTTGCTGGAAGGCGTGAGGCACAACCGAGACTTGAGCGGCCCCAGCGACAAAGAGGCCTTCTATCAGCTCTTGGCCGGCGCTGGCCACCTGCCGGCTGCGGAGATGGATGCCGCAGCAGGGCAAGCCCTCGCGGAACTTGGGGATCCGCCGCGGAAACCTGGTGAGGAGTCGCGGTTCTCCATCCCCAAGATCTTCGAGCACGCCAAGCAGGTGGATGCGCTGCGGCGCGAGGCCGACGACCTGACCCAGCTCGGTGAGCGGGCCGACCGCGTGCTGGACCTGACGCGACAGAAGAACGCGGCCCGGACCGAAGCGGAGCGGGCAGCCGTAGCCAGTGACCTGAGCGAAGCCCTGGCGGAGTTTCAAGCCAAGGCGCAAGTGGTCAACGTGCCGGTCGATGTGGCGGCCGTGCTGACCGACCTGGATGCGTGGATTCAAGACCGCTTGGCCGGGCTGCGGCAAAGGCTGAGCGCGGCGGCCGATTCGCCCTATAGCCAAGGCCGGCCGATGACCTTCGAAGGCACGGCCCGCCGCGCGGTTCGCGTGCTGGTGGATGACCCGGCGCTCGCGGAGCGGCTGGGTTTCGACCATTACTATCTCGTGGAAATGATGGTGGACCTGGGGCAGCGTGCCAGGCTGGCAGACGGCAGCCTGGGCGATGACACGCTGGTCATCGCCCAATTGCGCGAGCTGCCCGCCGGCATGCCGCAGGGGCAAAAAATCAACGCCCGAGTGCGCCTGTCGGGCGTTTTCCTGAAGCTCTATCCCTACGTCCCGGAGAAGGCGGAGCGCAGCGGCTCGGACGAGCGGCATCTCGCGCCGCTCTTGATCGGCCGCGAGCTGACCTGGATTCGCTATGACCAGCAAGGCCACTATCAATTCGCCGCGATCGCCACGGGCCTCTTTCTGCTGCTGCTCGGCGGCATCGTGTTCTGGTCGTGGCGCACGCGGCGCGCCGATGCCCGAGCCAGGGCCAAGATGGCCGGCCGACTCGCCGCGTCAGGGCCGAGTGGCTCGCTGGACGATCTGAAGCTCGATTAGTTAGCGTGTGCGCGCGAGCCGGCACGTAGCTGAACTCGCCAGAGTTCAGCCTGACGTGACCTCGACGACATGGGCTTCTGGCGGCAAGCGGCTGAAGTCTGGCGACTTCAGCTACCCGTCGATGACCTTGCACTTGGGGGCGCCGAGCAAGTCCACAAGCACGTTTTCGTCTGGGTACGGATGGCCCCGGTGCTGGCGAAAGGCCTCGGCGTAGGCTACTCCCATTTCCCGGCCGCGGGCGGCGCTCCAGCGGCGCTGGCTCTCCAGGTATTCATCCACGCCATGCTGGGCCCGCAGCCAGGCCCGCTGGCTGTCGTGGCAGGCCAGCATCTGACGCTTGGTCTCGAACGTCGCGGAGATATCGACGTAGAAGTGCGGCTGCACCGGCCGGCCGAAGTGGTCCACGCCTTCGATCGGATCGACGTAGTACAGGTGCGGGATGTGGTCGGTCGGCGGCGCGGGCTCCCATTGCCGCGTGGAGTAATTGGGACAGCTCGCGTTGAAGCAGCCGTCGCGCACCAGCCGGCTGGTGGCCTCGTGGTCGTCCATGTAATCGACCGGCGGGGCGGTGATCACCAGATCGGGCCGCTGCCGGCGGATGCACTCGGTGACGCGCCGCTTCGAGTCGTTGTCCACGACGATGCTCAGGTCGCGGAACTCCAGGCACTCGCAGGCGGCCGAGAGGATCGCCGCCGACCGCCGGGCTTCCTCGCGCCGCACGGCGGCAATCTCTTCCGGACCCAGGTCGCGGCTGCCGCAGTCGCCCGGCGTCATCGTCACCATCGCGATCGAGTGCCCGGCCGACGCCAGCAGCGCCAGCGTGCCGGCGCACTGGAACTCGATGTCGTCGGGATGGGCGTGAATGGCCAGGATGCGGCGCGGGGATGCCATGCTGTCGTGCTCCGCGGCGAGGGATAATCACGTCGGGTCATGCTAGCAATCTGAGGAAGGATCTGAAATCCGAAGCACTTGGGAAAGCACGAAATCCGAAATACGAAATCCGAAACAAGCACGAAGCACGAATGACCCATTTGAAATCTTTGGTTCCTCGGATTTGTTTCGGATTTCGTGCTTCGGATTTGGTGCTTCCCCCCGGTGCTTCGGATTTGGTGCTTCGGTCCGCCCGTGCCAGCTATCGCTGCCGCAGATATCTCTTACGCCGAACTGGGCCCTCGGCTATCATCCGCCGCCATTTCTCCCGACCGCACGAGAGCGAGCATGCACTTCCGCGACGACCGCCGACGGCGCTTGCTGAACGAGGAGATCCTCGGCGCCGCGGCGCGCGAAGAGGAAGCGCCCCCGCCCCCGCCCCCGCCCGACGCCTCGGCTCGGTCCACATCTCGTCGCCCCGCCCTCGCCCGTTACGCCAAGGCCGCCGACATGATCCACCAACCGCGCATCACCGACCTGGTCCCGCAGCGCAAGCTGACGCTGTGCCTGCTGGTGTTCTTTGGCCTCGGCATCACCACCGGCCTGGAAGCGCTGTACTGGTACATGCCTCACCTGGCCAGCGCCACGCAGGGGCGCGTGGCGCAGGTTGACGCGGAGCACGAGGCGGAGCATGACGCTCAGCAGAACACCCCGCAACACCCGCCCAAGAAGAAGCCCAAGCCGAAGGTTAAGGACGGCCGGATCGCGGCCTTCGACCTGGACGGCGAAGGCTCGCTGGGCGCCGGCTTCTCCGCGGCGATGTTGGCCCTGGCCGGCCTGACGGCGGTGCTGATCTACACGCTCCGCCGGCATCGCCTGGACGATTACGGCGGCTTCTACCGGCTGTGGCTATGGGCGGCCGCGTGTTGGTTCGTGATGGCCCTCGACGAAGCCTGCACCCTGCACGAGGCCTTCAAGGAGATGATGGTCTACCTCACCGGCCAACGCATCTACGGCGACGGCTCGATGTGGTGGGTCATCGCCTACGGCGGCGTGCTGGGCCTGGTCGGCCCGCTCGTGCTGTGGGACATGCGGAGATGCCCCTTCGCCTCGCTGTCCTTCGTGGTGACCGGCGTCTTGTTCGCGGTCGCCGTGGCCGCGCAGTTGGGCCTGGTGGTGCCAGCCGCTGGAACGCGGACCTGGTCCGGCGATCTCTTCAACTCGTCGGTCGCCAGCCCTTTCCGCGTCGAGGTGATGCTGGAGGAAGGCTGCGAAATGCTGGGCGACCTGTGCCTGCTCTTGAGCATGGTCCTCTACGCGCGGCAGATCATCCGGGAGATCGACGGCACCGCCGGCCGCGAGTCGCGGCGCGCGAAACGCAAGGCGGGCAAGCCGGCGGAGGAAAAGTCGGCGACGAAGCCGTCCGCCAAGCCGGCGCAGGGCGCGATCTCTACCGCAGCGACGACCGCCGTGTCTGCTGCCACGGTTGCGGCGGCCAAGGTCGAGACCCGCCCCGGCGGCGGGCAGGTCCGCAAAGATCCGCCGCACGCCACCCCTTCCGGGCCGCTGGCCAAGACGATCGCCCCAGCAACGAACAAGTCGAAGGTCGATCGCAAAGGCGGCCGAGGATAGGTAGCCGAAGTCGCCAGACTTCGGGGAGGCTAGCCTCGGTGAGTTCGCCTGCGCCTCGCTGCCCACCGATTCCCGCGAGACGGACCATTAGTGCTCTGTCATGTGAGGTGTGGCACGGCCATCTTGGCCGTGAATTCACGGGCTGGACGCCCGTGCCACGATCCATCAACCGACGCGTGACGGAGGTCGGCAGTGATGCCCTTTAGCGTGAACTCCAACTACTCCGGCAACGGCTTGTCCTTGGTCTCCGGGGCAAACGGCAGGACGAATAGGCCGAGCAGGAAGACGCAGCTCATGGCCGCACCGGCGTACCGCATCGACTCGCCGCCGGGGAACTTCGAGGTGAAGAATGCGTTGAGCGGCCCCAGCAGTGCCGGGCCAGCGGCCGCCACGAACCGCCCCACGTTGTAGCAAAAGCTCGTGCCGGTCGAGCGCAGGTGGGTGGGGAACAGCTCCGGAAAGTACATGGCATAGCCGGCGAACAGCGACAACTGGCAGAAGCCCATGATCGGCACCATCCAGAAGATGTCGGCATAGCTGCCGAGGAACCAGTACACGGCGGCAGTGCTCAAGAACGCCAGCACGAAGGCGATGGCAAAGGTTGGCCGTCGGCCGATGCGCTGGGCAATCGCGCCGAAGGCGAACATGCCGAAGAAGGCGCCCACGTTGATCATCAGGAACGTGTAGCTTCCCCATTGGGACAGGCGGCCGCCGATGACTTTGTCGATTTCGTCCTTGAGGGGCAGCAACCGCAAGGGCACTTTCTGGGGCGCTGCAAGCAGGTCGCCCAATTCGCGGAGCTGCCCAGCACGCTGGGCGCTTTTCGTGTCGCCCGCGCCAAGCGCCGCGTCGATCTGCTCTTCATACACTTGGGCGGTGACCCGCGTCCTCAACACCAGCTCGGTGAGCTGGGGCGTAAAGAACCCAATCGCCCACAGCCCAATCACGCCGCAGCAAGCCAGCGCCAGGCCAACGAAGGCGTGCTTGCGCCACGTGGGGTTTCGGAATAGCTCCCGATACGAACCGAGTTGCTTGGCCACGGCCCCTTCGTGGGAGACCTTCTGCCACTGCTCAGGTTCCTTGAGCCTCCAGCGGATCGCGACGGCCAATAGCGCCGGCAGGGCGCCGACCAGGAACATCTTCCGCCACGGACTTTCGACCAGCCCGTGTTCAGCGGCAATGCCGAAGCCCAAGTACACCAGCCCCGCCGCGAGATTGCCGAACGCCGATAGCGCTTGCAGCGTGGTCAGGGCATACGGTCGCGCTCGGTTGGGCATGACTTCTGCTACCAGGGCGACCCCCACGGCAAACTCGCCTCCCACCCCCAACCCCGTGAGGAACCGGTAGAAAGCGAAGTCCCATACTCCGGTCGATAACGCACTCAGCCCCGTGAAGGCGGAATAGAGGAGCACGGTCATGAGCATCGTCTTGGTCCGGCCGATGCGGTCGCCCAACACCCCGAAGAACAGTCCGCCGCTGGCCCAGCCAATCATGAAGATGGACGTTACGTAGCCGCTCCAATCCTTGATCGCCTGATCGAGACTCAGCGCCGTAAAGCGACTGCGAACGCCCTCCTCGAAGGCCTCGAACTGCGTCGCAGTGCTGACCTGCTTCAGCTCGCCGGGCATGGCGGCCAAGAGCGCGTCAAACTGTTCGAATCTCGAAACCTCCGGCAGCCGGGTGCGAAGGTAGTCCAGCATGTCGGAGAGCTTGCCCGAGTCGATGGTGCGTGGGGCTGCGGCGAGGATTTGCGGGACCGCTTCTTCGAACGTCTGCCCGTCGGCACCTTTGGGCAACAATTCTCTCATCGCCGCCGGCCTGGCCAGCGTGAACAGGTTCTGGTCCAGGCAATCGAACATCCAGCCCAGCGCGGCCACGAGCAGCACGAACCAGTGATAGCGGGTCAGCTCCCGATACCAGGGGCGCGAAGCGGCCGCGAGCGACTCGGGACTCGCGGGCAGAGATGGATCGTGCGCCATGAGGAGATCGAGCGAGAGGGTCGGAGATCGGCCGTAGACCGTGCCGACCGTGGTGGGGCCGACAAGTTCGATTATTCCCCCCGCGGCTTTACCATGCAACCAACTGCTGGCTAGGATGGCCGAGTCCGGTGGCGAAGCGTGGCCGCACCACGTGGCCGCGTCTCTCCGAGACGCGAAGGCGAGTCTCGGATAGACTCGCCCACGTGACTGCTCATCGACGGCGTGCGAACCGCCGACAGCGGCCGCCGGCATGGGCGCTCTGCCGCTGGCTGGGAATGACGAAGAACGAATGAGGTCTGACAGTGGCAAGGGCCCCACGTAAACCGGTCTTAACCGTCGCGCTTCTTCAAGCTGAGGCAAGGCAGTTCGCCGAGATCGAGTCGGTTCATCCGGAGCCCGCCATTTATGGGGTTACGGACGGCAAGGCCATCGGCACGTATTTGGAACACAAGTTTCACGGGCACTTGGAGCGCAAGTTCGTCCATGCGCCGGGCAGTTCCGCACGCGGGATCGACTTCCCCGGCCTGGCCGTGGACCTGAAGGTAACCAGTATCAAGCAACCGCAATCCTCGTCGCCGTTCAAGTCTGCCCGGCAGAAGATCTACGGCCTCGGCTACTCGCTGTTGGTCTTTGTGTACGAAAAGTCCGACGATCCGAAGGCGCGCTGCGCAACTCTGAACATTCTGCACACCGTTTTTATCGAGGCAGGTCGGACGGCGGATTTTCAAATGACTCGAGGGCTGCGGCAAATCCTCGAAAACGAGGGCAATGAGGACGACTTGGTCGCCTTCCTTCAGGATAAGATGCTTCCTGTGGACGACCTTGAGGCCAGACAGATTGCCAAAGAGCTCCTCGTGCGGCCGCCGGAACAGGGATATCTCACCGTGTCCAACGCGCTTCAATGGCGGCTGCAGTACGGAAGAGTCATCAAGGCCGCGGGGCAAATCGATGGCCTCCTGCGCATCAGGTGAGACCATGGCCAGGATCGCAACCGCGTCAAGCATCAAGGAATTCGGCGACTTCCAGACGCCGCTCGAATTAGCTCAGCGAACGTGTGCGCTCCTGGCGGATCGAGGGCTGCGCCCTGCTTCGGTCCTTGAACCCACTTGTGGCGTCGGCAACTTTATTCTCGCTGCCCTCGATCGATTCCCGGAAACGAAGAAGGTCCTGGGCGTCGAGATCAACGGCACCTACGTCGCTCAACTCGCCGCCGCCTTGCAGAACCGATCGGACGCGGAGAAGGTGCAGGTTATCCAAACGAGCTTCTTTGACGCCGATTGGGCGATTCTCACGGCGGGCCTGCCGCAACCGATTCTGGTCCTGGGCAATCCTCCTTGGGTCACCAACGCGAACCTGGGGGCGCTGGGTAGCGGCAATCTCCCGAAGAAGAGCAATTTCCAAAATCACACCGGCATGGACGCGATGACGGGCAAGAGCAATTTCGACATCTCCGAGTGGATGCTCATCAAGCTCTTGGAACGGCTCGAAGGTCGCCGAGCAACCATCGCCATGCTTTGCAAAACGGCTGTGGCTCGAAAAGTCCTCTCGCATGCATGGCAGCATCGCCTGCTCGTGGGACAAAGTGAAATGCATGTGATCGATGCAGCCACGTCTTTCGGAGCCGCAGTCGATGCTTGCCTTCTCATTTGCCACCTAGGATCCTCTCAGCGCCACTGCGACTGCCGCGTGTTTGCACGCCTAGGGGATGAGCACGCCGCGGCAACCATTGGATACCACGACGATCAGCTTGTGGCCGATATCGAGCTCTACAACCGCTGGAAGCACCTGGGAGGCCGCGAGGTCTACAGGTGGCGATCCGGAATCAAGCACGACTGCTCGAAAGTGATGGAACTGCGCCGCGTCGGGGACCGGTACATCAACGGCTACGGCGAATCGGTCGATCTCGAGGAGGAGTATCTGTTTCCGATGCTCAAGGGGTCCAAACTTGCGAATGGACAGACAGAGCGCCTTCATCGCTGGATGATCGTCCCGCAAAGGTCGGTAGGCGACGACACGGATGCGTTGCGCGCCCGTGCTCCAAAGACCTGGGACTATCTGGAAAAGCACGGTTCAGCTCTTGATCGCCGTGCGAGCTCGATCTATCGAAAACGCCCTCGTTTTTCAGTGTTCGGTGTGGGTGATTATGCGTTTTCACCGTGGAAGGTCGCGATTCCTGGCCTCTACAAAACGATTCGCTTTGCGGCCATTGGCAATGTCTCCGCCAAACCCATCGTGTTTGATGACACGTGCTACTTCGTGCCCTGCCAAACCCAAGAGGAAGCTGAGTACATTGCGTCCTTGCTGAACTCTTCCGCCGCGCGAGAGTTCCTTTCCGCCCTGATCTTTTGGGATGCAAAACGCCCAATCACGATCGATGTGCTGCGACGGCTC
>JBGQHD010000073.1:0-11012 GCA_041497795.1 Planctomycetia bacterium | reverse complement strand
GGGCCGAGGCCGACGTGCTGGTGAAGCAGGCCCAAAACCTCGATCCGGACAACACGGAGCCGGTGGTCCGGCAGCTCGTGTGGACGAACCGTTTCCGCTCGAACCTCGTGACCGGCGAGCAAATCCGGGACGCCAAGGCGGGGGGCTTTGAGAAGGCGATGGCGTCGGTGGACGAGGCCTCGGAGGCGTTCGACGATCGTAATCCGCGCAGGTTCCCCAAGAATTGGGACGCCCTGCGGCTCCGCCGCGGCGCTCCGCGGATGGACCGCCGCCGCAGCCCCAAGGAGATCGAGATCGAGCAGAAGCTCAAGTCGCCGGTCTCGCTGCAGTTCAACAAGGCGCCGCTGCAAGAGGTGGTGGAGTACCTGTCGAAGGTCACCGACGTGAACATGCACCTCGACCCCACCGGCCTGGCGGCCTCGGGCGTCGAGCCCAATACGCCGGTCACCGTCAACTTGCAACAAGAGATTTCGCTGCGCAGCGCGCTGCAGATCATCCTGCATCCGCTGCGTCTGAGCTGGGTGATCAAGGATGAAGTGCTGAAGGTCACCAGCAGCGATCTGCGCGACGAGGAAGTGTACACGGTCACTTACGACGTGGCCGACCTGGTGATCCCGATCCCCAACTTCACCCCCACGGTGAACATGGGTTTGGCCGGATCGATTCAGGAAGCGTACCGCCAGGCGCAATACACCGGCGGCGTCGCCGGGCAGGCGCCGGTCGTGGTGGCCGCCAGCAACACGGGCGGGGCCAACGCCAAGCTCGCCGACAACGTGCTGGCGCAACTGGGCCCGCAGGGGCTGAACATGGGCCGCCCCGGCACCGGACCCGGCGGCCTGGAAGGCGGCAACCAGCCGAACTTCGACACCCTGATCGAGCTGATCGTCACGACGATCAATCCCCAGTCGTGGGAGGAAGTCGGCGGACCGGGCCGCATTAACCGGTTCCCCCACAACTTGAGCCTGGTGATCAGCCAGACGCAGGAAACGCACAGTCAGATCGAGGACCTGCTCAGCCAGCTCCGCCGCCTGCAAGACTTGCAGGTGACGATCGAAGTCAAGTTCATCTCGCTGAACGACAACTTCTTCGAGCGGATCGGCGTGGACTTCGACTTCGACATCAACGACAACATCGACTCCCCCTTCATGATCTTCGGCAAGCCGCTCAACGGCGGCAAGCCGGACAGCGCTCTCACCACCGCGCAGCGCGACATGCGCGACCGCGACAAGGCTCGAAGCGTGACGGTGGGCTTGTCCGCGCCGGGCGTGTTCAGCTCGGACCTGGACATTCCCTTCTCGCAGGACAGCTTCTCGATCGCTGTGCCGCAGTTCGGCGGTTTCCAGCCGACCGCCGGCGGCTCGATCGGCTTTGCGATCTTGACCGACATCGAGGCCTTCTTCTTCATCCAGGCTGCCCAGGGCGACCAGCGCAGCAACGTGCTGCAGGCGCCCAAGGTGACGCTGTTCAACGGCCAGTCGGCCATCGTGCAGGACATCACGCAGTCGCCGTTCGTGATCAGCGTGATCCCCGTGGTGGGCGATTTCGCGGCCGCCTACCAGCCGGTGATCGCCGTGCTGAGCGAAGGCTCGTTCCTCAGCGTGCAAGGGGTGGTGTCGCCCGACCGCCGCTTCGTGCGGATGACGGTGGCGCCGTTCTTCAGCACGATCGGCAAGGTGAACCAGTTCAGCTTCGACGGGCAGCAGTCGCTGACGGACCAAAGCGACAACACGACGGATACGGGATCCACCACGTCTAAGTTGACCAAAACGTCCAACTTCCAGTCGGCGCAGCGGGCCACCACCGTGCAGTTGCCGAGCTTCTCGTTCATTACGGTGACCACCACGGTGAGCGTGCCCGACGGCGGAACGGTGCTCTTGGGCGGCATCAAACGATTGAGCGAGGGCCGCTCGGAATTCGGCGTGCCGATCCTCAGTAAGGTGCCGTACGTGAACCGACTCTTCAAAAACGTCGGCATCGGCCGCGAAACGCAAAGCCTGCTGATGATGGTCACGCCACGCATCATCATCCAGGAAGAGGAAGAGAGTCTGCTCTAACGCAGCGAGGGTCGCTGAACTCACCCGGGTTCAGCCTCCCCCGAAGTCTGGCGACTTCGGCTACTTACGGAATCGATTCGCCGCCGCGGTTTCCTAGCGAAGCCGCGGCGGTTTTTTGTTGCGCGGCACGTAGGACGCGTAGCTGAACTCGCCAGAGTTCAGGAGTCCGGGGCCCCCGAAGTCTGGCGACTTCAACTACGTGCGCGTTCGCGGTTTCCATATCCGCGGCGGTTTCTTGCACGGCCGGCGGGCCGGCGCTCCACTAATAGAGGTAGGGATGAGAACGCACTGTCCCCCCGGCACTCTCTTCGACATCGCTCACTTTCGCGGAAGCTCGCCATGCGACTGACTTTACGCACTCTGTTGGCCTACCTGGACGACGTGCTGGAACCGGCCGAGGCCCAGGACCTGGGGGCTCGCATCGGCGAAAGCGAGTTTGCCACGAACCTGGTGCACCGCATCCGCGAGGCGATGCGCCGCGAGAAGCTGGGCGCCCCGCGGCTGCAGGGCAAGGCCGCCGGGCTGGACCCCAACACGGTCGCCGAATACCTCGACAACACGCTCTCCAGCGAGCGGGTGGTGGACTTCGAGAAGTACTGCCTGGAATCGGAAGTCCATCTGGCCGAGACCGCCTGCTGTCACCAGGTGCTGGCGCTGGTATTGGGCGAGCCGGCACTGGTCGATCCCGACTCGCGCCGCCGCATCTACGGGCTGCTCGCGCAGTACGACGCCCGGCTCAAGGGTGGCGCCACGCCCGGTGCGGCGTCGGCGGCTTTGGCCGGAGGGGGCCTCGTCGCCGGTGCTGGCGCGTCGCGGCCGGCGACGGATGATTTCCCGCAACTTTCCGCGCAGTCATCCTCTCCGCCGCAGCCGCTCGGCTCGCCATCGTCTTTCTCGCCGCCGATGGCCATGCGCAAGCGGGCCGAGGTGCCCGATTATCTCCGCAACGAGGCGCTGGGGCTGTCGGCCTGGTGGAAGCTGGCGGCCGCGGCCCTGGTGGCCGTGCTGCTGGTGTGCGCGGTGACGATGGCGGTTGGCCCGCTGTGGTGGAATAGGGACCGCACGGATGGCGGCGCTTCGCAAGTCTCTCCGGGCGACGGCAAAGTGGCCAATGGCGGCCCGCTCACGACCGGCGATGCCAACCCGCCGGTCAAGCAACCGGGCGAGGCGGCCAAGTCGGTCGATCTCGGCACGCCGGCGACGGTCGATCCGGGCAAGGTCGAAGAAGGCAAAGTTGATCCAGGCAAGGCCGATCCCGGCAAAGCCGCCGAGGAAAAGAAGCAGCCCGGCGTCGAGGTGCCGCCCAAGGTCGGCGTCGGCACGGGCGAGGAGCACCTGCCGGCTCCGGTGGAGGTGGACCTGCCGCCCAAGTTGACTCCCAAGGCCGTGCTCGAAACGCCCAAGGTCGCTCCCGCGGGCGATGGCGCCAACGTCGGCCAGTTAACGCTCACCGAGCGCAAGAGCGTGCTGTTCCACCTGGACGGCGCCACGGGCCGCTGGTCGCGGCTGTCGGTGCCGGCGAGTTTGTCGGCGGGCGAAGTCTTGCTTTGCCCGCCCGCCTGTCGCAATACGCTGATGCTGCGGGGCGATCTGCAGGTGCAGACCCTTGGCGATACGCGGCTGGAGCTGCGGCCTTCGCCCGCCGGCACGCCGCCGGGCATCCACCTGCACTACGGCCGGTTGCTGCTGATGACGGCCGGCGACGGCCGCACGTCGGTGCCGCTGCAAGCCGGCGACCGGGCGGCGAAGCTCAGTTTCACCAAGCCGGGTACGACCCTGGCCCTCGAGGCCCGCTTGGTGAGGACCCCCGGCAGCGATCCCGAAAAAGTTCGCTCGCGGACCCTCGTCGATCTCTTCGCCGTGGGCACCGGCGGCATCGTGTGGGACGAGGGGAACGGACAGCCGATCACGGTCGATGCCCCCGGCCGCCGCACGGTGGGTCTGTTGGACGGGGAGCCTCAGCCCGAAGGCCCGGCCGCCTGGATGACCCCCGAGCAGCTTAGCAACACCGAGCAGCTCGGCTTCAATAACTTGGAGCCGAAGCTGCAAAACCAGGCGGCGGAGAACCTGAACGAGTCGCTGCCGGAGTGGATCGTCGTGCAGCAGCGCGAGGTCCAGTCACTCGCCTATCGCTGGCTCATCAGCATCGACCAATTCGACGACGCGGTGCGGGCCCTGGGCCAGTCGAAGAACCGCGAGCAGTATTTCTGGCCCAAGATCATCGAGCACCTGCGCCTGTCCGTGGCCCGCGACCCGCGGACGGCCGCCAAAGTGAGGCAAGCCCTGGAGAAGGTGCGCGGCGACAAGTCGGCCGGCCTCTACCGCATGCTCTGGGGCTACAGCGAGCAAGACCTGACCCAAGGCGGCCAGGCCAAGACCCTGGTCGGCTATCTGGAGCACGAGGATTTGGACTATCGCGTCCTGTCGTCGTGGTGCCTGCTCGACATCACCAGCTCCACCAACAGCTTCTATCGCCCCGACGCCCCCGCCGAAACGCGGGCCCGCGATCCGTTCGTGCTCGAATGGAAGCGCAAGCTGGAAGCGGGCAAGATCGTGCCGCCGAAGAAGAAGCCATAATCACGGAGGGAGGACGCCACGATGTCTAGCGCCCGCGCCACAGCAACTGCCGCAAGTCTTCTGGCGGCGGTCCAACGGCTTCCCGCTGACCAGTTGAGCAAGTTCTCGCGGCAGTTTCAGGCCTGGAAAGGCCGGCAACTGGCGACTGCCGAAGAGGCTGAACTCATTGCTCGCATTGAGGAGTACTCTCACCTTCCTGCGGGAAAGCACAAGCAGTACGAGACGCTTCGAGCGCGATGCGAGCAGGGTAAGTTGACGCCGGGCGACCTGGACGAGTACCAGCATTTGCTGAACGAATTGGAGGCCCGGAACGTCAAGCGGGTGGAGGCGCTGGCTGCCTTGGCTGGGCGGCGGGGAATGACGCTCTCGGCGCTGATGGCCGATTTGGGACAGTCGGACGGAGTGAATGACTAGCCCGCGCGTCAGCCGCCGGCTCCGGCAGGCCGTCGTTCGCCGCGCGTCGGGATGTTGCGAGTTCTGTCGCTTCCCGTCGGCCTATCTCGATGCGGCGGCAAACGAATCGCATCATTCCCCAAATCCACTTGACTCGAAAATGATCCGCCTGGACGACTTCAAACCCCGCTTGCTCAAGCAGGGAACGGCAAGCCCGCATCGTGTACGTCCGGGAGAATGCAGGGTCCGTCAACCGCAGCCACACGCTGCAAAGCTTGCAACTTGAGTAGTCGTCGCACCAATCGACCAGGACGAATTGCCCGTTGGGGCGAAGAACTCGATGGACTTCTTGCAGCGCCGTTAGGGGTGTGCAGAAGTAATGGAAACTGTTGGCGCAAATGGCGTAGTCGAAGCAGCAATCCTGGAGGGGAAGGCGAGCGGCCGCAGCCAACACCCACGACGCGTTTGAATTCAGCTTCTTGGTCAACGCCTGACGTAACATTCCCAGGCTGATATCCGTGCCCACGATTTGGAGGCCGGGCCACCGGGCCAGCGCGAGGCGTTCTAGTTCGCCGGTGCCGCAGGCAATGTCGAGAACCCGCTCCTGTCCTTGGAGATGCACGCTCCCAACCACGGCTTCGAGCGTGGTATCAACGTAGGTTCGCCATCGCCGGTCGTAGTCTGCGGCTAGCCCGTCGTATTCCCGACGAACTGCCGCCATCTCGGCCTGCGTCTGTTCGCGCATGGGAACCTCGGTGCTTCCAGTCAGTCGAAGATAGGTCGCCCGTGACCATCCCGCGTCGCCATGTGTCCGCGCACCCAACAGGCATCGCCGGCCGGAGCACAATATATAGCAAGTCTTCTGAGGGTACGCCAACCTATCACGAAGACTGCCTCATGGCCGTCGAGCTGCACTGAGGTCACCGTTGACTTACCGCTCCGTCCATTCCCAATGGACTGCAACCTGCGCCGAGCCTGCAATGCCTCGCCGAACTACAGCCGTGGCGGTGCGAAGTACAACCACAGACCGATCGTGCATATGGCGAGGACAACACCCGTCAGGATAGCGGTCCAGAAGCCAAGTCCCCAGCGGTCAGCGAACGCCAACGGGACGAAAAATGGCAGGCCGAGAGGCACAAGAATCAGCGTCTCCCTAGCCAGCCGCGTAATCGCCGGCAGGTCGCGATGCTGAAACCAAAACAGCACGAACGCCAGAGTGCTGACGATGGGAAGAGTAAGCAGCAACGCGCCGAGCCGTGGCTGCCGCTGAGCGACCTCGGTAACGGCTACTACCACGACCGCGGCGATCAGAGCTTTTGTGAAGAGCCAGCCCATGGATTGCTCCTATTGCTCAGGGTGTTGTAACGTCCCGTCGTCATCATCGCCCATCGTGACCAATCGCTGAGCGTCCTTGCCGCTGAACTGCCAGAAGAGGCCGGGATGGATCAGGAACTCGCAAAGCGTTGAGGTCACCAGGCCGCAGAGGATCACAGTCGCGACGGGATACAAGATCTCCAAGCCCGGCTTATGGCCGCCCACGACGAGCGGCAGCAGGCCGATGCCCGCGGTGAGCGCAGTCATCAGCACGGGGGAGAGTCGTTCCAGGCTACCGCGCAGGACCATCTGCTTGGTGAAGCCCTCGCCCTCGTGCTTCATGAGGTGAAAGTAGTGGCTCACCAGCAGGATGCCGTTGCGGACGGCGATCCCGCCCAGCGACACAAAGCCCACCAGACTGGCCACCGACAGCGTCTGATGAGTTAGTACCAACGCCAACACGCCGCCGATGAAGGCCGTGGGCACAGCGTTGAGGATTTGCAGCACGATGCGTACGGACGGGTGCAAGATCATGAGCACGACGAACATGCCCACCAGCGACACCGCGGCCAGCGTACCGATCAGCAGCGTCGCCGACTGCTGACTCTCGAATTGTCCGCCGTACTCGACGAAGTAGGCCTCCGGCAGCGTCAATCGCTCCCGGACGCGCCGCTGGATTTCCTCGACGGTGCTGCCCAGGTCGCGGCCGCGCACGTTGCAGCGGATCACGATCCGTCGCCGGGCGTTTTCGCGGTTGACTTCGTTGGGACCGACCGCTCCCTCGGGGAAATCGGCCACGTCGCCCAACTTGATTTGCCCGCGGCCGCCGGGCAGGTTGACGCGCAGCTCTTTCAAGCGCGGATAATCGGTGCGGTACGGCTCTTGCAGCCGCACCAACAGGTCGAAGCGCCGCGGCCCTTCAAGCACTTGCGACACGACCTGCCCTTGCAGGGCGGTTTGCACGAACTGGGCCACGTGCGCCCGGCTGAGCCCGTGAAACGCCAAATCATCGGGTCGCAGGACAATGTGCAGCTCCTCCACGTATTCCTGCGGCTCGATAAACGGCGTGTCCACACCCCGCACGTCCCCGATCTCGCTCTTGATCCGCCGGGCAATGCGCTGCAGCGTGTCCAGATCGTCGCCGTAGACCTTGATGGCCACCGCCGCGCTCACGCCCGAGAGCATGTGGCTGATTAAATGGGCCAGGGGCTGCTCGGCGTCGATGCTGACGCCCGGCAGTTCTTCGCGGAGTTCCGCGACCAACCGCTTCAGGATTTCGTCGCGGCCCTGACGCAGCGCAGGGTTCATGCTCAAGATGTACTCCGCGCGGCTGACCGGCTGGGCATGCTCGTCCAACTCCGCCCGACCCGTGCGGCGCACGAAATGCAGGATTTCGCCAGAAGGATTCTCCCGCGACTTTTGCATGGCGCCGAGGCTACGGTCGATGATCGCGGCCGCCTCGTTAGACGCCTGGAGGGACGAACCGCTGGGCAGGCTGACATTGATCTGCACGCTCCCCTCGTCGAACCGCGGGAGGAAGTCCTTGCCCATGAACCACACACCGACCGCGCACGCGCCGGCGAGAAGCCAGGAGCAGAACAGAATCGCGCCGGCCCGGGACATGCTGAAGCGGATGAGATACGCGGCGACGGCCTTCAATTGCCGCAGCAGCCAACTGTCCTGCGTCCGGTGCGTCGTCTTGGCCTGCGGCAGCAAATAATACGACAGCACGGGCGTCACGGTCAGCGACACGAGCAGCGAGGCCAGGATCGACACGACGTAGGCAATGCCCAGTGGCGTGAACAGCCGGCCCTCGACGCCGCTGAGGGCGAACAACGGCATAAAGACAAGGATCACTACCAGCGTGCCGAACACGATGGCCTTGCGAACTTCCAGGCTGGCCTCGTAGACGACGACCAAGGAGGGGCGCGGCCGGGGTAGCGCATTGTTCTCGCGCAAGCGGCGGAAGATGTTCTCGACATCGACGATGGCATCGTCCACGAGCGCGCCCACGGCCACGGCGATGCCGCCCAGCGTCATGACGTTGATCGATAACTCGTGACCGGTGAGCAAGCCCATCAACCGAAATACCAGCGTCGTCACGACCAGCGACAGGGGGATGGCGGTCAGTGTGATGAACGTGGTGCGAAAGTTCAGCAGGAACACGAAGAGAATCACGACCACCAGCACCGCGCCCACGACGACGGCCTCGCCGACATAATACATGCCCCGGTCGATGAAGTTTTTGAGCTGGAACAGCTCGGTGTTGATCACGAGATCGGCCGGCAGCGCGTCGCCAGCCTCGCGAAGCGCGGCTTTGACGTTGTCGGTCAGGCTGCGCGTGTCGAAGTGCGGCTGCTTGACGAGGGTCATGACCACGCCCGGGTGCCCGTCGATGCTGCCGTCGCCCCGTTTCACCTCGGGTGCTTCCTTGATTTCGGCAACGTCCTTGAGCAGCACATGGCGGGGCGAGCCCCGCTTCACGACGACCTTGCGGAGATCGTCCACGACCTTTTCCGGCAACGGGCCGAGGCGGCCGATGACGCGGACAGGCCGTTCCGTTTGTCCCTCCAGGGTGAAGCCGCCGCTGGTGTTGAGGTTGTTTTCCTTGAGGGCCTCCTGGACTTGCTCCAAGCTCACGGCAAATTCGGCCAAGGCGTTGGGATCGACCAAGACGTGATATTGCTTGGCCTCGCCACCCATGACGATCACTTCAGCGATCCCCAGCACCTTGCGAAGGCGCGGCCGGATGATCCAATCCACCGTCGCGCGCAGGTCCATCTGCTGCTCGAGCGGCGTGCGGAAGACGACCTCCCGCGATTGGCCGTCGATGACCAACAGGGCGCGGGCTTCGGCTGCCAGGGTGCTGGCTGCCTTGTTGCCTTCCTTGTCTTCTGGGGAAGGGCTCGAGATGGTGGCCGGCACTGCGGGGGAAGTTGCGGAGGCGTTCGTTCCCTGCGGCGAGGGCGACTGAGGCGTTTGGATCTTGCGCCGCCACTCGATGCGTTCGACGGGCACTTTCTCCCAGGTCTCCAGTCGCTGGCGATCGACGGGGCGCCACACCGTAACTTCAGTCTTGCCGGCGGCCTCGACTCGTTCCGCCATCAGCCCGGTTTTTTCCACCGGCGCCAGTTCGCCCCCCTGGGGTCCGAGGCGGCGATAGACGCCGACGTGCATGAACTGCCCCATGATCGAGCTGGGCGGGGTCAGCAGCGGGCGAATGTCCTCGGGCAAGACGCCCGTCAACGTGGCCAGGCGCTCTTGCACCACTTGGCGCGCGGCGCGTGCTTCGGTCGTCCAGTCGAATTCGACGTAGATCACGACCAGGCCGGGGCTCGTCTGGCTGCGCACGGCCTGTACGCCGGGGGCCCCCAGCAGCGCGATCTCGATCGCCTGCGTGACCAGGGTTTCGACCTCCTCGGGCGCCAGGCCAGGGCACTCGGTCAGCAGCACGACGCGCGGCCGGTCCAGGTCGGGGAAGATATCGATCGGCAGCGTCGTCGCAAGGTAGCCGCCGTAGAGCAGCGCGGCCGACGCCAGCACCATCACCAGCGTGCGGTAGCGGAGCGAGAAGCGAATAATCGCATTGAGCATGGCTATTTCTCGTCCGCATTCATGTGGATCGAGCCGTCGGGATGGATGTGAAATCCGGGGGGCACCTGGCCACCCTGGGCTTTCAACATGCGATTGATCTGCAGCGCGCCGTGCCACACGACCCGGCATCCCAGCGGCAGGCTGCCCTGGTCGATGACCACGTCGCGGCGATCTGCGTAGAGCACACGCACGGACCGGCGCAGAAACGAATCGCCTTTCTTCTCGAAGACGAAGGCTTCGGGGCCTTCGCGCACCAGGGCCTCGGCCGGGCACACGTAGACGTCTTCAAGTTTCTCGACCCGCACGTTCAGCCGCACACGCTGCCCGGGCAGATACCGCCACTCCAACACCTTCCGCTTGTCCTTTTCATAGGTCCGCGACTGATTGTGCAGCGAGATATAAAAGCCAAACGTCCGCGTCGTGGGGTCCAGGGTGTTGCCCATGTGTCGAATCTGGAACGTCTGTTGCAGCGCCGGCCAGTCGGCGCCTGGTTCCGCCAAGAACTCGACGTCCACCGGGTAGCCTTCCTTGACCGCGCGGGCCACCAGGGGAATGTCCTGGTGGAAGCCGTGCCCCTCGATGTACAGCCAATGATGGTCGGACAACAGGCACAGCGTTTGCCCGGCCTGCACCTGCTGTCCCAGCTCGACCTTCAGGTCCTGCACTTCAAACACCGGGGCACTGTTCTCACTGGCGTTGGGGGCGCTGGACTGTGCCCCCGCCTTCTCCGGCGGGTGCGCGGCTTGCGCCAGTCGCGCCGGCGCGGGGATTTCCACCTTCCCGACGAAGTTGCCCTTGGCGGCTTCGTTGATCTGCTCGCTCGTCAGCCCGCGCGTTTGCAGCTCCTGGCGGTACGCACTGACCGACGCGTCGAGTCGCCGCAGTTGATTGTCCAGATCGAGGATCCGCGAACCGGTGACGACGCCCGCGAGCTCCGGATCGGCGAGGCGCTTCCTGCGCTCCTTGGTGATCTCGATCTCGCGCGTGGCCTTGAACAGCTCCGATTGCGCGCTGTACAGCGATTCGCTGACCAATCGCAGAGTGACCAGCGCCTGGGCGGGGCTCACGACGTCGCCGGGC